>NZ_JADBSZ010000166.1:0-19783 GCF_020246425.1 Microcystis sp. M079S1 | reverse complement strand
TTGAGAGAATCGTGCTTCAAAACCTTGCGTCTTCATCGGCCCGCGTCCTGTAGGGGCGAAGCATTCGGGCAATAACCTATCGGTGAAACCGGAGATTTTCTATCCGAATGCTTCGCCCGTACTTTTTGCCGCAAACCCTAATTCTCATCAGTAATCCTCAATCTTTTAATCCTATGTCAGAAACTCCTAAATATGACCTTCGTGGAGCAAATATTGCTAACTTTGCCGATACGGTGCAAGGAGATCAAAAAGCAGTTCAACATAATTACGCCACACCCCAAAATTTAGCTGAAGCCGCCCAAGAAATCCAACAACTTATCAGCCAACTTACCCAAACTTATCCCACTAATACCGAAATTGAAAAACAAACTTTTGTCGCACAAGTTGACGCAGAAATCAAGAAAAATTCTCGATTAAGAAGCATTTTTTTAATCACGGGAGGAATTGAATTAATTAAAGTCCTCTGTCCTCCCCTCGGTATTCCCATTGAAATGGGTAAAAAATGGCTAGAAACTGCTAATTTAAGTGAGTAAACCTAGAGGTTTAATAATCTTCTAATGATACAAATCCCGAAGTCCGCCGCTGATGCGTTTCATTTTTGAATTAGCACAATTATAACCATAAGTCAAGCTTTTTTGATGATAATTAACTTTTTTGTTGGTGATATTTTGACCTTGTTCGGGTATTGGAGACAACCAGTATTTCTATTCTAATAAAGTATCTTTAATTGTTGTTAAAACTTTGCTATCTTTGACCATCCAAGCATGGAGCAATACGGGAATCGAAATTTCTTTACCCACCGATAAACGGGAACTATGGGCAGGAAATATCATTAAATCGTAGGGAGTCCAGATAATTGTGGTTTTAATTTTATTTAAAATTTGTTGACAATCTTGATTTAAATCCTCTAGAAATTGACTCCCCGGCTGCATTTGTCTAATCCCATCTAAGGGTAAACTATACGCGGTTAACGTGCCTCGATTCGGTGCAGAAATATTTAGGTAACGTTGCACTCTTTCCACTCCTCCCAATCTTTGCAGGTAGTAGCGGGTAATTAATCCTCCCATACTAAACCCAATCAGATCTACTTTCTGCTCTTTAGCAAAGTTTTTCTCGATATAATTGTCCACCTGACCGGCTAAAACTTCTAACTTTTCGTAACCATGATTGGGAATTAGATTAAAACTATGCACCTGCCAACCATGATAGTTTAAATACTCGCTCATCGGTTTAAAAACAGCCGTAGTGGCTAGAAAACCATGCACCAAAACAACGGGATTCATAGATGAGATTTTATCCTTGAATTCTGAATCTATTCTAACGGATGATCGGGGTAATGAGCGAAAAATTTTGGGGAAGAGCCTATCTACTAGGTACGGCTACCGGCAACTTCTAAGGATTAGGGAAAAAACCAAAAAGTTTAGCGGCACCTCCTAAAATAGCGACCACCAATGCTATCAGAATCCCTCGATTGGTGAATTCCTGATAGGCAACCCTTGCAGTTAATCCATTGATTTTTTCGTCTAAAGCTTTAATATCTCCCTTGAGTTCGGCCTGTCCTATTTCTACTTTAGTTAACCGGTCTTCTACCTTGTCAAATCTCTCGTCAATACGGTTTTCCAGAGAGTCGATTTTCTCATCAATACGTTTTTCCAGAGAGTCGATTTTCTCGTCAATACGTTTTTCCAGAGAGTCGATTTTCTCGTCAATACGTTTTTCCAGAGAGTCGATTTTCCCCTCAATCCTTGTCAGGACAGCTTCTAGGGAATAAGTGACAGTTTCGTTAGACATTTTAAGCAACTCCAAAAGTCAAATCTTCAGGGGTAAATGCTGGAGGCTATATTTTACGGAAAAATCAGGGGTCTATAGGCGTACACGGATTCCCATTATAAGAAAATTATAAGTCAAGACTTGAGTTTTTGTCAAGCTTTTTTTTGACGGCAATCAATGGCAAGAATTTCGGGGAAGTATTTAGCCACCGATGCCTAACCGTCCCGCTAAACTAGGGCTTAAAGGAATCAGAGTCGCCAACATTAAAAAGAGTAGTAATAAACCCCAACCGGCGCGGGTGTCATCGGGTTCGGTTAACTCGTTTAAACTCGGTCTTTCCAACTCTCTTTGTAAAAAAGCGACTAAAATTGTCCAATAGAGAGGAATCGGATTACTGGGATTAACTAAGGAAATAATGCCCAAAATGACCAAAGTGGCCACAGTGGTGCGGCGGGCAATTTTGCGACCATAAATAGCCTGAACAATTCTGCCACCATCTAACTGTCCAGCAGGCAGTAAATTAAGGGCGGTAATCACCAATCCTAACCAACCGATAACAGTTAAAGGATGCACGGAGATAACAGCATTTTGTAACTCGTCGCCCAAAACTATCCGCGCTAAAAAACTCACTAAAATTGAACTTTGGAAAAAGGTACTAGGGATTTGAAAAAGGCTGGCAGAATTAGATAAAGTCAGTCCAACGATTAACAAGATTAAAGAAACCAAACCGCCCAAAGCAGGACCAGCGAAAGCTATATCAAATAGAACACTGCGGTTAGGTAATAAAGATTCAAAACGAGTAATCGCCCCAAAAGAACCAATCTGCCAAGTGGGAAGAAAATAGGGTAAACTGAGACGAACATTATGGCGTTTAGCGATAATTAGATGACCGATTTCGTGGGCAATTAATACCGACCATAAACCCAAACTCAGGGGAATTGCTTCTCGATATCTCTGCCAATTACTAAACAAATCAAAACCCAATAAAATTCCCGCCGCTTCTAAGCTGGTGACAATAGTGGCTACTAACAAAACTAAAGAGAGATTTTTTTGAGCAAGAGTGGCAGGACTAGGATCATTAGTTTTGGGAAGGATAATTACCACAGGTTTTTCCTCGGTTCCTTCCACCAAAAATAAACGATATTTGTCGCCAAAATGAACACTTAATTTCTGGGTTAAGCGCGAGTGAACGATATCCGGTTCTCCCCGTAAATTGCCTTTAAAAATTGCCCCTTCCTGAAAAGAGATAGTTTCGGTGGCAAAAAAAGTATCTATCCCAAAAATACTCTGAATAACTTTTAAATCCTCTTCGGGAATTGGCATCACATCCGGCACAATTGCTGTCACCGCTGCCGGGATTTCTAGAGGAGTAACGGACTGGCTAACTGCCGGGTTAACTTTCGGTTCAATTATCTGATTGGTTTTCAGTAAGCGTAAACGGCTGCCCAAATAAATATAGATAATGGTGGAAGCAACCAGTAAAAAGAGAATTACCGCTAGATTGAGATAAATTCCCGCCGCAAATAGCCCGAAAAAAATTAACCAAGGAGCTATGAGTACCAAGGATTGTAACCAAGCTAAAATTCCCAGTTGGCCGTAGGGTTTAGCCCGATAAAAACTCCAAGTCAAGATAGCACCAGCGACGAGGAAAATAACAGCAATCGCAGCAATTTCCGAAGAAATATTAACCATAGGAAAGTCAAAATCAATAGGTTTTTATCAATCAATTTGATTATAAGCTTGCAGGGCGGCCCGTAATTGACCCCGATGCTTTTGTAACAATTCTTGTCCTGGGGCCGCCGAAAGTCCCGTTTTCTGCATTAACAAAGCCAGTTTAACCCGGCGGCCACTTTTTTCCAGTAAAATAGCCGCTTCCTCGCGACTAACATCGGTAAGGTTACAGATAATTCGCAGGGCGCGGTCATGGAGTTTATGATTAGTAACTGCCACATCGACCATCTGGTTGCCGTAAACCTTGCCTAACATGACCATTGTCCCTGTGGAAAGAATATTTAAAGCCATTTTCGTCACCGTTCCCGCTTTCAGCCGTGTGGAGCCGGCCAAAAGTTCCGGTCCAGTCAATAACCGGATATCCACATCCACCGCGATCTCCACTTGTTCGGCGGGGACACAACTAATGGCAATCGTCGTCGCACCCCGCTGTTTTGCCGCCTGTAAAGCCCCATGAACGTAGGGGGTTGTCCCCCCGGCGGTAATCCCCACTACCACGTCTAATTCGTGAATTTCTCGCTGGGAAATAATCGCCGCCCCATCTTCCGCTTTATCCTCCAAATCTTCGGAACTACGCACCAGCGCCGCCGCTCCACCGGCGATAATTCCCTGTACCAATTCCGGGGGCGTGCAGAAGGTGGGAGGACATTCGGCCGCGTCCAAAACCCCCAGCCGGCCACTGGTTCCCGCCCCAATGTAAAAGAGTCTACCACCTTTAGCCAGAGCTTGACTGGTCAGGGAGATCGCTAGGGCCAATTCTTGCTGGGCCATGGCGATCGCTTTTAGGGTTTGGGCATCCTCGCGATTGAAGAGAGCCACCAATTCGAGCGGGTTTAATTGGTCTAAATTTAGGCTGTTTGGGTTAATTTGTTCGGTTAACAGGTGTCCTCTGCTTTCCCACTGTTCCATAACGGTTTAATTGAGTTTTTCGTAAGATTATTTTCAGTATATAGCCAATCGGTGGGTAAAAAGCTTGACAATTGCCGCCCGAATATTAGATAATAGTAAATTGTGTCAATTCCTGCTCGGATCAGGTGAAGACATTAGCACAAAAGCTGGAATTTTTTTCAGCTACCTGTACGGCAAAACGAGCGCAGAAAATTCATGAGTTACGCAATTATTGAGACTGGTGGCAAACAGATTCGGGTAGAACCCGGTCGCTATTACGATATCGAACTTCTTCCCGTCGATGAACAAAGTACCCATACCATCGACAAAGTGCTATTAATCCATGATGAGGATGATATTAGCATCGGTCAGCCCTTTATCGAAGGGGCCACCGTGGCAGGGACTGTCATGCAACATCGTCGGGGCAAAAAAGTTATTGTCTATAAAATGCGCCCGAAAAAGAAAACCCGTAAAAAGCGCGGTCATCGTCAAGAAATTACCCGTTTTATGATTGATTCAATCAATTATAACGGTAAAACCCTAGTCGCCACTGCTGCTACCTCCGTCGCTGAAGTTGTAGAAGATAGTAGCGATGAAGAAGAATAACTTTTAAAATCAAAAAAGCATTTGGAGAGAAATTATGGCTCATAAGAAAGGTACGGGTAGTACCCGCAACGGACGCGATTCTCGTTCCCAGAGACTAGGCGTTAAGCGCTACGGTGGTCAAGTGGTAAAAGCGGGAAATATTCTCATCCGTCAACGGGGTACTAAAGTTCACCCGGGTAAAAATGTTGGTCGTGGTGGCGATGATACTTTATTCGCTTTAATTGATGGTGTGGTCAAATTTGAATACAAGGATAAAAGTCGCCGTCAAGTTAGCGTTTATCCTGCTGAAGTTAGCGCCAGTTAATCCCATCAACCCTGATTAATTTTTTCCCTGTAACCTCCTAACTCATACTAGGGGGTTTTTTCAGATAATTTATATCTGTTGACAGACTAGACCGAACACTCATAGATTAGAATAGTCCGAAAGTAGCTCGGAAAAGATGGACTCACCATGATTCTTAAAATTGCCGATATCTTAAAAAATTTTCCCTGGTCTTTCAATTCTACTGCCGAATTACCCTGGTTAGATCGATCGCGAGCCGAAAAATCCCTGCAAAAAGCTCGTCAACAACGGCGAATTTCCGAACGAGAATATCAACTCCTTGACCATTGGCGAGAATTGGGTTATTGTATTGTCAAAGATTTAATTCCCGCAACGGCGATCGATAATTTAGTAGCAGAATTAGCCGATTTATTTTTCCTAGAATCGGCTATCCCTGGATTAAGAATTGAAGGCATTCAAGCAGAAAATCTACCGGCGAGTTTAAGTCACGAGCAAGTTTTAGCCCTAGATATCGAGCAAAGAAAAGCCTTAGTCAATTCTATTTGGCGACTCCATGGCTTTCATGAGATTTCCCCCGCCGCTCAAGCAATTTTTGACAATCAAAATCTGAGAGATTTAGTTAATTTAATTATTGGCAAATCCTGCGAACCGAGATATTCCATCAACTTCCTGCACGGTACAGAGCAAGGACTGCACGAGGATATGGCAGTTTTTTATGTTCATCCTGCTAATCATTTAGTTGGTGTTTGGATTGCCTTGGAAGATATTTCCGCAGATGCTGGCCCGCTAATTTTTTATCCTAAATCTCATAAAAATATCAAAGTAACTGACTTTTTTCCAGACTATCCCGCCGTCAATCTTAAAAATATTACTGCCGCTCAAATTCCCCAATACCAAGATTATGTTAACCAGCGCGCTCAGAATTATGACTGTCAATCATTTACTGCTAAAAAAGGAGAGATTCTTCTCTGGCACGGAATGTTAATTCATGGTGGTGGGAAGATTAATAATACCCTGCTAACCCGTAAATCGATGGTCATTCATTTTATTGCCGAGGGTGGCGATTACAACGATCGGGCTTTGGGACCTTTTAATTGGTAGGATTAATTTACTACTAATAACTCGGAAATAATCGGACTAATACTAAATCCGTTTAGTATAGGCTACTTATGAGGAGAGGCAATAGGGGTAATAGATAATCCGTCTTTAATAACTGGATTTAGTATAACATCGGATTTTAACAGGTCAAAAGTCTTATTTTCAAAGGGTTTTACCATCATTCAGCCAGCCCTAAATATGACAAATGCCCCGCAACTATTCTGTTTTTTTTCCCTTGACAATACTTCTTGTAGTTGTGGTACTAAGGTCGGCAAATCTTCTCGAATTGTTGCCCAAATTCTACTTAAATTAACTTGAAAATATTCGTGAGTTGCAACATTTCTCATTCCTGCCATTAAACGCCAAGGAATAAGAGGATAGCGAGACTGAATTTCCTTCGGTACATTTCTAGTTGCTTCTCCGATAATAATAAAATCATAGAGAACCGCTTTGATATTTGTTTGATTCTTGGCAAATTCCTCAAACGTCATTGCCTTTGTTCGCTGTTCAATTTCACTGATAGATTCTAAAATGTCTTGAAGGCGAAGTCGCCAATCTCTAGAAGGCATTGATCAGATCCTCAAGCACAGGTTCTCGTAAATTTTCTCTTAAGGCATCCTGAGTTCCTAAATCCACAGAGCATCCCAGAATATCTTCTAAATAATACTGTACTTGCAGAAGTTGAAAAAAACCACCTTGTCGATCGAATTCTACTAACAAATCTACATCACTATCGGCATCAGCTTCATCCCTTGCCACTGAACCAAATAAAGACAAAGATTTCACCCCTAGTTTTTGTAACTGTTCTCGGTGTGCCTCTAGAATTGCCAGCACCTCGTCTCGTTTCATCTGGTGTGTCTTTGAACCTGCCATCAATATTATAGCTTTGTCGGTGCAACCCTTAAACTGAAGCTGAAATCTTCCAAATCTACAAAACAAACTAATCACTGAAAACTCACATCTGATCACTGATCACTGATTAAGCTGTAGCTTCTAAAAATACGCCTAAATTGCGGAATTTTTGATAACGAGATTCGCGCCGTTGTTGGGGTGTTAATAAAGATAAAGCCTCTAAATTTTCACTAATAGCGGCTTTTAAATTGGCTGCCGCTTTAATCGGATCAGCATGGGCCCCTCTGGAGGGTTCAGGAACGATCTGATCGATAATATTTAACTCTTTTAAATCTTTTGAGGTAATTTTGAGGGCAACTGCTGCTTTATCGGATTTTTTGGCATCTTTCCAGAGAATGGCGGCACAAGCTTCGGGAGTCGCCACGGTATAGACAGAATGCTCTAACATTAATAGGCGATCGCCGACCCCGATGCCCAAAGCACCGCCGGAACCACCTTCGCCAATAACAGTACAAATGATCGGCACATCTAAACGGAACATTTCCCGGAGGTTATAGGCGATCGCTTCCCCTTGACCTAATTTTTCCGCTTCCACCCCCGCCCAGGCGCCGGGGGTGTCAATAAAGGTTAAAATTGGCTGATTAAACTGATGGGCGTGTTCCATTAAACGCATGGCTTTACGATAACCCCCGGGGGCAGCCATGCCGAAATTTCTAGCCACATTATCCTTAGTATCCCGGCCTTTTTGATGCCCGATAATCACCACGGGACGACCGTTAAAACGGGCAACACCCCCCACAAGAGCGGGATCGTCGTAACCACCGCGATCCCCGTGTAACTCGAACCATTCATCGGTGATTGCTTGAATATAGTCTAGGGTACTGGGGCGCCGGGGATGACGGGCTAATTGTAGCCTTTGGGAAGGGGTGAGATTGCTAAAAATTTCACGACGTAATTGATTAGCTCGTTCGTCTAGTTGAGTAATTTGTTCCGAGACATCTACGCTATTTTCTTGGGCTAATTCTTTAATCTGTTCGATGCGGGATTCTAATTCGTAGAGGGGTTTCTCAAAATCTAGGAGAAAAATCTTTTTCTCGGTAGTCTCGTTTTTAGTCATAGGTTAGTGGCTAGAAGTTTACTGTTCGCTAATCTTTTCTAGCTTACCGTTTTTCAGCGATCGATTATCGGCAGCCTGGGGATTAGCTGGAGATAATTCCAGGTTATCGATCGAAATTTGTCAATTGTTGTATAATAAGAGATCGTGCCTTTTTCACCCCAAGGAGGATTAGTTATGGCAGGAAGTGAACTAAAAGCGGATCTATGGGTTAACGAATATATTACCCCCTGGGACATTTATAGTCATGGGGTTTCGCGGATTTTAGCCTACAAAAAAACCGCTTTTCAGGAGATGTATATTGTTGAATCGGGGGCCTATGGAAAAGCCTTGGTACTGGATGGCAAATGGCAATCTTGTACGGGGGATGAATTTATTTATCATGAAGCGTTAGTGCAACCGGCAATGATTGCCCACCAAGAACCAAAAACTGCTTTAATTCTGGGAGGTGGTGAAGGTGCGACAACGCGGGAGTTATTGCGTTGGAAAACAATCGAAAAAGTGATGATGATTGATATCGATGGGGATGTGGTGGCAGCTTGTAAGGAACATCTTCCCGAAATGCACCAAGGTACTTTTGATGATCCTCGTTTTCAGTTAGTTGTCGCTGATGCTTTAGAAGTTTTAGACACCACTAACGATCAATGGGATATTATTATCTCCGATCTGGTTGATCCCATCGAAGAAGGCCCTTCTTTCCCCCTATTCACGAAAGAATACTTTGAAAAACTACAAAGAGTTTTGGCAGAAAATGGCATTGTTGTTGTCCAATCTGGCCCGGTTTCTCCTCCTTCGGTGATGTATCATGCGCGTTTGGTGAATACTTTAAAAGCAGTTTTTCCCTACGTTCATTCCTATTGTGCTCCCACTCCTAGTTATGGTTCCCCTTGGGGTTTTACTCTCTGTGCTAATCATCCTTTAAATACTCGTCCCGATCCGGACGTGGTAGATGAATTAATCAGCGATACAACTACGGGAGGATTACGTTTAATTGATGGCATGAGTTTACTAGGAATGTTACAAACTCCTCTCTATATTCGTCAAGCAATCGCACAAAATACGGAAGTTTATACCCTGGCAAAACCCCCGAAATTCTTCGGTCAAGGAGTAATCAGTGACCAGTAATCAGGAGTCAGGAGTCAGGAGATAGGGTGATAGGGTGATAGGGATTTAGGGGTTTAGGGGTTTAGGGGTTTAGGGAAATTTCAGCCAAATGCTCCACTTCCCCATTTCCCCATTTCCCCATTTCCCCATTTCCCCATTTCCCCACTTCATAATTCATAATTCATAATTCATAATTCCCACACCTCACCAACAAACTTTTTGCCGCAAACCCTAATTAGAAATCGATCGAGTCTTCATGATTAAGAATTGCTTGCAGTATTTCTAGGGGAACAGTAGCAAAGTATTGCTGGAGAAAGTTTTCTAGGGCTACCGCTTCTAGAAATTGCTCAATCTTATTAATTTTTGCCTCATGATTGACTAATTCAAAGGATAAATTTTCTTGATTTTTCTTGACTTTAAAGCCATTTTCTGCTAGGGAAATTAATCCTAATTCTAGGGTATGATAACTGAGGTTTAAGCGGTTTTGTAATTGTTGACGGGAAATACTGGTTTTAGTTCTAGCTAAATATTTCCCGATCCCGACAAGGTTTATCCATGTGGTGTGAGCGGATTTTTTCAAAGGACTAGCATAGGCAAGAACTAACTTTTTATCCCGTAAAATTGCCTGTTGATATTCCCGGGAAAGTTTTGTCCAATCCCGGGGACATTCCCAGAGAAAAAGGGGATTTAATTGGCTAACTTCTCGATTAATTTCTCGATGGCGATTGTCGATTAAAAAATCTTTTTTATTGCTATAGGTTAGGGATTCTTGTTGATAGGGATGCAAGGCAATTAAGCGCACTTCATAGCGATTTTTGTAGGTATTAAAATCTAATTCGACTACGGCATCATAACGGGTATCGGCAGCAATTTCGTCTTTGTGATGACCCCACCACATACCGGGGAAACCCTGCTCGATTGAACTATCCCAGATCTCAAAAGTTGTCCGGGGATAAGCGATTTTTCTGCCTTTGAAATCCTCAAGATTTTTATGCCAAAGATTGTGAAAATAACAATTTTGAATTAATAGCTTCGGTGTCGGATTACCCATCCCGCATGGTTCCAGTAATTTTAATTCTCTAAATAGACTTTTTCCCAATTGGGAAACCGTCACCACCGCAGCCACTTCTATCTCGGAAGAAAGGGAAGTTAAATCAATTCCTGTGCGTCGCAACTGTTGATTAATCCCCTCAATAAATAGGGGTAAATTTTCTATAGTTAAACTTAAACCTGCGGCCAAAGGATGACCACCAAAACGATGTAAAAGATGGGATTGAGAGGATACTAATTGATAAAGATCGATCTCGCGAATTGACCTAGCGGAACCCTTAGCAAAAGGTGGTTCACTGGTACTTAATAAAATTGTCGGTCGCTGGTATTCTTGGGCAATTTGTCCCGCAACTAATCCTAAAATTCCCGCCATCCATTGGGGATCATCTAAAATAATTACATTAGTGGTAGAAAGATCAATTCTTTCTAGTTTTTTCTGAACTTGTTTAATAATATCCCGTTGGATTTCTTGGCGACGAATATTGGCCAATTCCGCTTGTTCAGCTAATTCTTGACAACGTTTTTCATCTTCACTGGTAAGTAATTCCACACAAAATCTGGCATCGCCATAAATGCGACTGACGGCATTAATGCGCGGTCCAATACCGAAGGATATATCCATCGGTCTATCTCCGGTTTTGTTACATAAATCGAGTAATTTTTTAACTCCCAAACGCTGAGTATTTTGCAGTTTTTTAATACCTTTTTGGGCTAAATAACGACATTCTCCCGTCAATTTGACTAAATCGGCAATTAAACCAATCGCAACTAAATCGAGTAAATTTTCTAGGGGTTTTCTGGGAATATCTGCCAGGGTTAAATACATCGCTTCCACTAATTTATAAGCAACGGCAACCCCAGAAAGATGATAGAAAGGATGGGTTTCCACAAAGTAGCGGGGATTAATCAGGGCAATCACCTCGGGGCGCTCGTCGGGTAGGGTATGATGATCGGTGATGATAATATCGATGCCTAGACTGTTTGCATAGTCAATTTCGGCGATATTCGTGCTTCCCGTGTCACAGGTGACGATTAAACTGGTTCCTTGATGCGCTAGTTTCTCGATACCGGGACAATTGAGGCCGTGGGATTCTTTTTGGCGATCGGGTATGTAATAATCTAACTGTTGATAGGGTGGGAAAAACTGTCCCAATCCTTCCCAGAGGACACTGGTAGCGGTGACACCATCGGCATCGAAATCACCCCAAATAGTCACTTTTTCGGCTTTATTTAGGGCTTTTTCCAGTCTTTTGACGGCGAAGTTCATTTCTTGCCCAAAATCAAAGGGAGTTTTTGACTGATAAGCTTTCTCATCCAGAAACGTCCCCAGAGTCGCCATATCCCGGACACCGCGATGCCATAATATTTGTGCCACGACGCTGCCATCCGACTCTGGGGTGTAGTCTTGGACTATTTTTAAAAACTCTTGGGGAAGAGACACCGATGGGGGAATTTGCCAGTTAGACACGGGATATCAGGGAAAAAGTAAAAAAGGTGACAGTTTTTGTGATTTTCCCTATCTCCATTTAGGGCTTGCTGAATAAATGTGAAATGTAGGCAAGGTAAGGGTTTTGTGGCTTTTCTCGCGAAACAGGTGCAAGATTTTGAGAGAATCGTGCTTCAAAACCTTGCGTCTTCATCAGCCCGCGTCCTGTAGGGGCGAAGCATTCGGACAATAACCTATCGGTGAAACCGTAGATTTTCTATCCGAATGCTTCGCCCGTACTTTTTCAGCAAACCCCATTTAGCCACCACTAACGGGGGGAATCAAAACTATCTCATCGCCATTTTTGAGGATTTTCTCTCCCGAAACAAACTGAAGATTGACTCCAAAACGAGTAACATCGCGCCATCTTTCTAATTGAGGATAGGGGGCTATAATATAGTGTAACACTTCTGTAACGGAAGTGTGGGCAGGAAATTCGAGGTTTAATTGTGAAGTTTGATAGACTTCTTGATAAATAGCAAATAGTTTGACTGTGATCGTAATCTTTTCCATCTTTACATCAATATTTTTCCTAGGATAATAACATTAATTGAGAACCCTGTTCGGTTTTGCGGACTTCGATGCGATGTTGAAAAGCTTCTTTAAATTGGGGCATATGGGTGACAGTCAAAATACAGGCAAAATCGGCGGATATAGCGTTAATTGCCGCAATTAAGCGATCGCATCCTTCCGCATCCTGAGTTCCGAATCCTTCGTCAACAATGAGCATTTGTAGGGCTGTTCCGGCTCTTTGTGCCAATAATCTCGCTAAAGCTAATCGAATCGAGAAATTAATCCGAAAAGCTTCCCCTCCTGAATAGGTTTCGTAGGGACGAGAACCCCTGGTATCGCCAATAATAATATCTAACGTATCGATTAACTTTTGTCGCTGTTTCTTCGTACCTTTACCGCTTTTTTGGGTTAAAAACTGCACATGAAATTGATTACCAGTTAAGCGAGCTAAGATATGATTAGTTTGGGCTTCTAACTCAGGTAAAACATTCTCAATCATCAGAGTTTGTAAACCATTTTTACCGAAAGCTATGGCTAACTCTTTATAAACTGTATATTGTTTTTTAACTTTAGCTAAATCGCCCTCTTTTTCTGTCAGTTGTTTACCTAAAGTTTCCAGTTGATGTAACTTCTCCTCAACCCGACCTTTTTGGGAGAGCAATCCATCAATTATCTGTCTTCGCTGTTGAATATTAGTCGATAATGCGGCTATTTCTTGGCGATAGTCAGTCAAAGTACCAATCTTTTGACTAATATTTGCTAACTCCTGATTCAGCTTCTGGCGATCCTGATTTCGCAGCTGTAATCTTTGCTCAATGTCAGCGATTTTAGCGGCTATTTCCGGATAATTTTTTTCTGCTTGTTGCCAGTCTTGATACTGTAATCTTACCCCCTGTAATTGTCGGATCAGATTTTGAATATTCTGATGTTCACTGCGATCATAATTTAAGTTTTTAAGAAACTTTTCTAAGCGTTCAACTTCCTGTTTAAGTGGGGAGTTTTGACCTAGTTTTTGCTTCTCTTGTTCTAGTCTAGCTAATTGATTAATTAAATTAGGTTTCTCGGCCTTGATATTAGCTAAACGACGGTTTGCTTGCTTAAGTTCTGATTCTTGAATTTCTGCCCAACGCCATCTTTTTTCTTCTCCTCTGACTAAAGCATGACTTTGTTCATCATAGTTTAAAAAGGCGATTTCTTGATTGACAATTTGTAATTCTTGCTGTAATTCTAGGGCATAATTGCCACTGCTTAAAAGTGCTTCTAACTCGACAAGTATCTCCTCGGTTTTCTCTAGTTCTATTTCCTTTTCTTCAATAGTTTCTAACTTGACTTCCAACTGCACATATTTTTGTTGTAGATTCGATCTTGCTGGCAATTCTTGTTTAATTTGGGCTAATTCCTCCCCTAAACGTTTTAAATCTCGATCGCAGTCTGCCATCTGTTCCTGTAGGGACCAGATTTGCTCTTGAATTTGTTCTTGATGTTGATGGGTTTTCCTGATTACCTGATGACGGTGATGACTGTCTAAATTCTGTTCACACAGAGGACAAACCGAATCGGGAATATTTAATTTTTCCAATTTATCAGTTAACTCTAAAAGTTGTTCTTCATATCTTTTCTGTTGCTCCAATAAACTTTTTTTATCCACTTGTTTAAGAGTTTCCTTTTCTTCAACTCGTTCACAATAGGTTTGTTTTTTATCTAGTTCCTTAATTCGTTTGGCTAAATTGAGAGCTTCCTCTCTTAGTAGAGGAATACGAGCGATTTCTGTCTCTAATTGTTGCCGATTTCTTTGCAGTTGTTCCCAACGAGCATTGATCTTAGCTTTTTCCCGTTCCAACTGCATATTTAAATCAGCTTTTCGGCTATTTAAAGGAGCATATTTTAAAGCTAATCTATCCAATTCCTGAAGACGTTGACGATGATAATTTAATTTCTCTAATCCTGCTTGAATATCCCCCGCTTGCTCGATAATTTTTTGAGTTTCTTGTTCCTGTCTTCCCAATTCTTCTAAACGAGCGCTCGTTTGTTGGATGGGAAGGGTAAATTCGTTAATTTTTTGCTGTAATTTCTGTTCTAATTGTTGTTTATCATACTGGGCCTGTTGCCAAGCTTGCAATTGACTTGACAAACTTGCCTCTTTCTGGTCTAAATTCATTAGGCGCTCGTGTGCGGTAATAATCTCATTTTTGCGATGAAGAATAGTCCTTATTTGATTTAATTGATTGTCTAGACTAACTTTTTCCTGGTCTAATCTCTCGATTTCCGCTAATAAAGCTCGCTCCTGTTCTCTTTGCCACTGCAGCTGTTTTTCCCAATTCTGACGCTGATTTTCTTCCCCTTGCAGTTGCTGTAAACGCCGATTATTTACCTCTTGTTCTTGATTAATTTGGTTAATTTGTGTGCTTAACTCTTGCAGGTGTTCCTGATAAGAATTTTTCTCCTGAAGACGGAGTTTGATAGTTTCTACTTGCTGCTCTATCTGGAGGGACTGTCCATCAAATTGTTTCGATATATCCTTGGCTTTATTTGCTAAAATTTCATAGCGATCGAGTTGTAATAATTCTGCTAAAATCTGTTTACGACCACTGGGAGGCTGTTTCATAAACTCGTCCGCTTGTCCCTGCCGTAAATAAGCAGAATTAATAAAAGTTTTATGGTCTATTTTCAGATAAGTATTAATCTGTGCTTGGGTATCTTTAATACTTTTACCCGATAAAGGACGAAAACTCTGATCATTAATCACCTGAAAATCTAAACCAGAAGCTTTCCCTCCCCGGTGACGACTACGGATAATTTTATAAATTTCTCCCCCATAACTAAACTCGAAATCTACCCGCGCATAATCGCTGCCCGCATGAATCACATCATCACCAATCGAGACGCGACTTTCTCCCCAAATTGCCCAAGTAATTGCTTCCAGTAAAGAGGATTTTCCCGCGCCATTGGCACCACAAATACAGGCAGTATGTAATCCGCGAAAATCCAGCACTGCCTCGCGATAACTGAGAAAATTTTTCAGGGTTAATTGTAGGGGAATCATAAGCTGGGAAGTGGGGAAGTGGGGAGTGGGGAAGTGGGGAGGTGGGGAAGTGGGGAGAATACAGTACAACTTAGAAATTAATCAGAGGATAAAAAACCGAGGACAAGATAGCTTCAGCGCAATACATCTGGGTGAATCTATTCGGTATCAATAACTCTCTCCTACAATAACCTCTAATCAAAGCTTAACTGAAATCAAGCCTGGAGCAAATGCGCTTTTTTGGTTCTCCGCAATTCTCCTCACCATTAGGGATTAAGTAAGTCTTGCGGCTGAACGATGATGATATTAGGAAGGGGAACAAAGTCATCAGGATTAAAGGTTAATAAATGAGTGATATTATGAGCTTTCATAACAGCCAGAAGCCTAATATCGTGAGTCCTTTTTCCCTTGATGTTATAGTCAGTGACTAATTGAAACCAAAGGGTAAATATCTCTGGGTTTTCTTCGAGAAGGGTGAATCTGTTCAGAAATTGATTGATTTGATTTTTAGTTCTTTCAGGAGTCCAGCCTAACCCATTAACCTCAGTAGGACGGGTGGCAACTACCCAAAACTCAATGATAATTTGTGAGGTCAAGCAGCATTTATGTCCTTGATCTATTAAGATATAGGTCGCATCTCTTGCCAGGGCATAATTAGCGGAAATTCGGTCACTCAGCCTCAGTAAAATATTAGTATCAAATAGATATTTAGCCATTAGTCATAGATAGTTTCACGCCCTAAGGCTTCATCGGGTAATCCAGGGGTATCCTTGGGTTGACTTTCCAGAAATTTTAGCCAATCTTCTGCTTTTTCGTGGGAGGTCATCTCTTCAATTTTTGGCGAAGTTATCTGAGTTAGAAATTGGCTGAAGTTTAAGACTTCTTGTTGTTTTTCTAAAGGAAGTTTTCGCAAGTTTTCGATAACGGCTTGTTCAATATTCATCGAAATTCAGCTTGTCGATTAATCGGCGTACTAAAAAGCATCAATGTCTTCAATACCTGCCGTTTCCCTATTATATCACCCCCCCGCTCTGGCACTGACCAAATCCCCCCACTTGGCTGGGATATTATTCCTACGCAAGTCCCTAACCGCTCAGGGTCCCTCGATTTGCTACTCTAAAGGAAAGATAACCGATTCTTAAGACCAAATCTATGAGCATTCCCGAAATTAGCGTCCATGAACTCGCTCTCCGTTTGGCCGATCATGATCCTAATTTACAACTTATTGATGTGCGCGAACCAGAGGAAGTTGCGATCGCATCTGTAGCCAATTTTACCATTTTACCCTTGAGTCAATACCAAGAATGGTCGCCCACTATTGCCAGCCAATTCAACCCCCAAGCGGAAACCCTCGTTATCTGTCACCATGGCATGAGATCCCTGCAAATGTGCCAATGGCTACAAAGTCAGGGTTTTACTAATGTTAAGAATATTAACGGCGGCATCGATGCTTATGCCGTCCTCGTCGATCCTAATATTCCCCGTTACTAATTTTCACGGCCCCCATCGGGAAAAGAGAGAGGCCAACTATCCCCTTTCTCCCCATTGATAACTGACTACTGATAACTGATTAAGCGTTATACTGTCTAAAAAAATGTTATAAATCTTTTGTTAAGATTATTCCCCTATGTCCGCTAGAAACCATCTCAGCGATCGCTATCAACATATCTTAAAGGCGACAATCCAACATTATATCGCCACGGCCGAACCGGTTGGCTCGAAAACTTTGCTCGAGGAGTACAAATTTACTGTTAGTTCCGCCACGATTCGCAATGCTCTCGGTAAACTAGAAAAAGAAGGTTTACTCTATCAACCCCACACTTCCTCCGGACGCATTCCCTCCGATTGGGGTTATCGTCTCTACGTCGATGAGTTGATGACTCCCGATGACCGTATCGGCGAAAAAATCGGCTATTATCTGCATCAAAACGCTAAATCTCCCGCTTGGAGTCTCGAAAGTCTGCTGCAACGGGCTACCCAACTTTTAGCCGGTTTAAGCGGTTATATCGCTATCGTTACTCTTCCCCACACCCTCACTAATACCCTGCGTCATCTGCAATTAATCCCCGTCTCAGCCAAGCAGATTATGTTAATTATTGTTACAGATAGTTTACAAACACGCTCGGTTATGATAGAGATTCCCGAGTCTATGGAAACGGACAAGGAGGATGGATTAGCAGAAGAATTACAAATCCTCTCTAATTTTCTGGGGGAAAAATTAAAAGGTTATTGCTTGGCAGATTTAATTAACCTCGATTGGCAGCAAATCGAGCGAGAATTTGCCCGTTATACCCATTTTCTCCAACAATTAAGCCAAGAAATCAGCGCTAGTCTCCAATCCACTGCCACCCCCGAGATTATCGTCCATGGTGTCGCTGAAGTCATTCGACAGCCAGAATTCGCCCAATGGCAACAAGTACAAATGTTGCTGCATCTATTGGAAGCAGAACAGGATCGCCTTTTACCCCTGATTTTACAAAGACCAGAACCAGAAAAATCAGCTAAAAAAGTCAAAATCACCATTGGTTCCGAAAATCCTCTGGAATCCATGCGCCCTTGTACTCTTATCTCCGCTTTTTATAAACAGGGAGATACTCCCGTCGGTAGTGTTGGCATTATCGGACCAACGCGAATGTTATACGAAAATACTATTTCCCTGGTGGAATCCACCGCTAACTATCTCAGTGAAGCTATAAGTAAGTAGATATCCCCCGCAAAGGTTCGGGAATAGGACAATCGACAGTAAACTCTAAAATTGTCTCACCATCCCCCAAATAGCCAGAATTGGCAAAACAGAGCAACATCCGCACCAGCGCCACCCACACCTCCGCATCGAACTCCCAATCCTGTCCCCGACGCGCTCCACAGGCGATCGATTTTAGCGCCCAAAAATAACTATTTCTCACCACTGAACCGCCTTTTTTATAAACCGGTACATCCTCATGGTGAATATAAAGAATATCATCTTTAGCGATCGCTCTCATCGGTGGCTAGGAAAGTTGCGGGAATTTTCAGTTATCGTCTAGAGAATAACACCCTATAGGAAATTTTGGGCGCATCCCCTGCACCCCTGCCATTTTTAATAACTTCTGTTTATCATCACAAATAGGAAATGTCGTCTTTCTAGTGAAGGCACAAAAAGCTATAATTCTACCTTAAAGGCTCGTTTTTTATCCCTAGAGCGTTCGAGTTTTCCTGATTATTATTCAGCTATGACCACCGATACTGTCACCACCCCCTCACCCAAAAAACTCTGGTTAGCAGCCATTAAACCACCAATGTACAGTGTGGCGATTATACCGATTATTCTGGGAACAGCGATCGCTTATCAGGAAACAGGTCGATTTTCTCTGCCGATTTTTGCCACTTTTATCCTCTCAGCTATTTTAATTCTCGCTTGGTTAAATCTCAGCAATGATGTTTTTGATGCCGATACCGGGATCGATGTCAATAAGGCACATTCGATTGTTAATTTAACTGGCAATAAATCTTTAATTTTTTGGCTGAGTAATCTTTTTCTATTATTAGGCATCGCTGGTATTTTTGCTATTAGTTATGGGCGAGGCGATTGGATGATCCTAGAATTAATCGCCCTCTGCTGTTTTTTGGGCTATACCTATCAAGGGCCTCCCTTCCGTCTCGGTTATCAAGGATTAGGTGAAATTATCTGTTTTTTTACTTTTGGACCCTTGGCGATTGCCGCTGCCTACTATTCCCAAGTTGGTGCTTTTTCTGTCCCTAGTCTAGCGGCTTCAATTATTATCGGGATTACCACTTCTATCATCCTTTTTTGTTCCCATTTCCATCAAGTCGCCGATGATCTCAAAGCGGGTAAAAAATCACCTATTGCCCGTTTGGGTACTTTAAAAGGTTCTAAAGTTTTAACCGCAGTGACGGTTCTCGTTTACGTTTTAACGGTAGTTTTTGTCCTGCTGCAAGTTTATCCCCCTCTCACTCTCTTAATCTTCCTTAGTCTCCCTTTCGCTTGGCAATTAGTCCACCACGTTAACCAAAATCACGACCAACCTCAGCTAGTCAGTAACTGTAAGTTTATAGCGGTTAATCTCCACTTTTTTAGTGGCCTTCTCTTCTCCCTTGGTTATTTCCTTGTTTCCCGTTGATCAACCCGATTTTTTTTCTTAAACCCCTTTATCAGTTATCAGTTATCAGTTATCAGTTATCAGTTATCAGTTATCAGTTATCAGTTATCAGTTATCAGTTATCAGTTATCAGTTATCAGTTATCAGTTATCAGTTATCAGTTATC
>NZ_JADBSZ010000165.1:0-6638 GCF_020246425.1 Microcystis sp. M079S1 | reverse complement strand
CTTGTGTTGGTGTGGGGTAAAATCGAAACGAGTAGGCTTTTTCCATGTCTCACATTTTAGCATATATTTCGTAAACGATGCTCATATTTAACAGTAAAGCCGTCGTAGAACGACGGGGTTTCAGACCCAAATTTTCGATGACCACTATTTTAGCAAATGGAGAGAATTCTTGTCCATTAAGAAATGTTACGAATTACATGGGTACATTAAGAAAAGTTAATGGGTATATCCATTGATGGATAAGGGTTTTCGGCTATTGTAGTAGATATGTATGGGGGAAGTTAAGGAATAAGAGAAATCGGGATGACAGGATTCGAACCTGCGGCCCCTTCGTCCCGAACGAAGTGCGCTACCAAGCTGCGCTACATCCCGAAAGTCTTTAGCTAAATTATCATAGCATATTCTGCCTTAAGTGGGTCGAGACTTGCTAGGATATTAGGGATATGAGCAAAAATTATCGGAGTAGTTCGGGCGTGACGGTAAAACCAGAGTGGTTACGGGTAAAAGCACCGCAATGGCAGCGAGTCGGCAGTGTTAAGGAAGTTTTACGCGATTTAGGCTTAAATACCGTTTGTGAGGAGGCTTCCTGCCCCAATATCGGCGAATGTTTCCATGCGGGGACGGCTACCTTTTTAATTATGGGTCCTGCTTGCACTCGCGCCTGTCCTTACTGTGATATAGATTTTGAGAAAAAACCGCAACCTTTAGACCCCACGGAACCCCTGCGACTAGCGGCAGCCGTGCAACGTCTCGATCTTAATCATGTAGTGATCACTTCTGTCAATCGCGATGACTTGGCCGATGGGGGTGCTAGTCAATTTGTCCGTTGCATCGAGGAAATTCGCCGCATTTCCGAAAAAACCACCATCGAAGTGCTGATTCCCGATCTTTGCGGCAATTGGCAAGCTTTAGCTTTTATTCTTGCCGCTAAACCTCAAGTTTTAAACCACAATACCGAAACTGTTCCCCGTCTCTATCGTCGCGTGCGTCCCCAGGGCGATTACCAGCGTTCTCTAGAATTATTGCAGCGCGCCCGCGCCATTGTTCCCGCTACCTACACAAAATCGGGCATTATGGTGGGATTGGGGGAAACCGATGA
The DNA here is from genome assembly GCF_020246425.1 of Microcystis sp. M079S1. Taxonomy (NCBI): domain Bacteria; kingdom Bacillati; phylum Cyanobacteriota; class Cyanophyceae; order Chroococcales; family Microcystaceae; genus Microcystis; species Microcystis sp. M079S1. Next base: position 5,539 of record NZ_JADBSZ010000165.1, on the reverse strand, counting down.
GGAAGTGCGCCAAGTGATGCGCGATTTACGGTCCGTCGATTGTGATATTCTCACCATCGGGCAGTATCTGCAACCATCGCCAAAACATCTCGGTGTACAGGAATTTATCACCCCCGAACAGTTCAACGCTTGGCGCGAATATGGGGAATCTCTGGGACTTTTACAAATTGTTGCGAGTCCCTTGACAAGAAGCTCTTATCATGCTGAACAAGTCAGAGCCTTAATGAATTTGTACCCGCGAGAGTCTTGAGATGGGGCAGTAATTGCTGAAAAGCTCGTCCTCGGTGGCTAATTTTTCTTTTTAATTCGGGAGACATTTCCGCAAAGGTTAAAGCGTATTCGGGGACATAAAAAATCGGATCATAACCAAAACCACCTTTACCCCTAGGACTGGTTAAAATTTCTCCCGTGCAGATTCCTGTAGCAGTAAAGGCAATCTCACCATCGGGACGGGCGATCGCAATTACACAGACAAAACGGGCCGAACGATCCTGATTATCTCCTAATTCTCTGACTAGGCGATCGATTCTTTCTCGATCATTTTCACCGTAGCGGGCCGAGTAAATCCCCGGGGCATTTCCTAACCCAGTTACTTCCAATCCCGAATCATCAGCGATCGACCATTCTCCCAATGTTAGGGCAATTTGAGCAGCTTTTAAATAAGCATTTTCAGCAAAAGTCGCCCCTGTTTCCTCTATCTCTAAATAATCTGGTTTTAACTGCAATTCTAGGTCAATATCAGTTAAGTATTCCCCTATCTCTGCTAATTTACCCGGGTTACTCGTGGCTAGAATTAATTTTTTCATCGAAAATAATCGGTTTGAAACCCCGGCCTTTTAGGACGGCTTGACGTTGAGAATATTTCACTATACACTAAAGCTACAGTGAAAACTTTTAACTCCCTGACTGCTTTGGATCGGACGGACATTTCCCCCTGATTATTGCGAGGATTAAAGTTAAGGATGGGTTCCTTAAAATTCCCATTGACTGAAAGACTCAAAGACAAACATATCAAGGAAGTACAAATAAGTGGGTGGGTGGAATTAAATATAGATGAACGTAGGTTGGGTTGAAGCATGAAACCCAACGCCTGCTCATGTTACGCTACCGCTAACCCATCCTACAAATAATTGTGCCTCCCTACTTACATCCAAAATACTCGGCTCGCTGGTTTGACAGCAATTGTCTTTATGAAGATGAAAAAATAGAAACATCTCTTGACTCCGAAAAAGCGATAGCTATGTTGTTAAGGAAGGCAGTAGTCAGGAGATTATTTTATTTATTCCCCCCACTTCCTAATTCCTAATTCCCACACCCCACACCCTACACCCCACACCCTACACCCCACACCCTACACCCCACACCCTACACCCCACACCCCACACCCCACACCCTTCTCCCCACACCCCACACCCCACACCCTACACCCCACACCCCACACCCCACACCCTACACCCAACACCCAACCCCCATCACCTCATCCATGACACCAGATAGTTTTCGCGTCAGTTTTGCTCCCTTATCTTTGCAGGAAGTATATCAATTAGCCGATGATGGGGCTAATGGTGCTATTGTACTAATGAGTGGCACTGTACGGGAGCAAACCGACGGTAAACCGGTTATTTATCTTGATTATCAGGCCTACGAACCCATGGCGATCGAGGTTTTCCGGCAAATTGCTCGGCAAATTCGGCAAACCTGGCCCGATACCAATCGAGTTGTCATTCACCATCGCACCGGTAAGCTACAAATCGGTGAAATTAGCGTCTTAGTAGCGGTGGGTTGTCCCCATCGGGGGGAAGCTTTCGCAGCCTGTCGTTATGCTATTGATACTCTCAAGCATAATGCCCCCATCTGGAAAAAAGAATACTGGTCTGATGGTTCTAGTCAATGGGTTAGTATTGGGGCTTGTGAAACGGCCCATTAGGTCTAATAACGCAAAATTAAGGCAATTTTTTGGTAATCGTTCAAGGAATCTTCATCGACTAAAGCTACACGTCCTCCCTTGGCCAATACCACTTCGATAATTTCATCCACTGCATCATCGATTACCTCCGTACCACCGACGTTTTCCACCAGTATCAAATCACCGTTTTCGCTTAAAACTGCGGGTACATGGTAATTTTTATCCACTAATAACAATTTTCCTCGACCTTCCTGCGCTAAACGCCACACTTCTCCCAGGGTAGAGATAACTTTTTGAGCGCTGACTGCCGCGTCCAAAGCTTGCAGGGCTTCAGTTTTTTGATTCTGACGCACTGAATGCATAATCGGCAATACTTGCGGAATTAATTCTGGCAGTGAGGTTTTGTCAAAATTGCCGGTTAAAGTGCCAACAATTGCTGATGTGTACTGTGAAACTTCTTGAAAGAAGGAAATTTGACGAACCACTCCACCCACAATCAAAGGGGAAGAATCATCAATGTCAATGTATTCACCCAGAGCATTATCTACCTGCTGGAAAAATCGCCGGATTCTATCATCTAGATAACTGGTATCGGCATCAAAGGGCAGTGGTGCGGTGGCCCCCGGTCCAGTCATTTCTAAGGGAAAATTTTGATCGCGAATTTCTTCGAGAGTTTCTCCTGTAGCTGAGATTAAACGAGTAGAACCCTGACTTAATAGTAACAGCCAACAGGGTTGTTCTCGATGTAATCCATAAACTAAATCCCGTGTGGCAAAGGTTTTATCGATGACAACTCTTGCCTGGACAGAAAAAGGCAAGTTATAAAGCTTGGCAATATCCGGACCAATATAGAGAGCTAATCCATCTAGAGTATAAGGATAATCTATTTCAGCCACTAGACTATCGAGGCGCTCGAACAAAGGTTCGATTTCACGTTTAGAGAATTCTGCCGATAATCGGCGCTTTGCTTCATCGACCAAATTTTTAACGAGAATAGGGTCTTGTTTGTTATCCGGTGAGGTGCGATGGGTAGGTAAGAGAATGGAAAGGGCGGGTATTTGAGTTAGGGATTGTAGTTTCTTAAGTTCTTGACGAGTAATCATTGATTTTAGCTTGATTGATAGGGTTAAGGAGCTAAAAATACTGGCTTTATCCAGATTTTCTCGATTTCTTCAGTATTCCAGCTAACATTTTAGGGAAAAAATGTAATTATATCTAGAAAATTAAGAATTTATACTGAATTGCTTTGGCAGAGATTGAGGGAATTTTTAACCAGAAAACTAGGAATATTATTGATTTATCGATCGTCCACCATCAGGACAGAAAATGTTCAGGATGGGTTATTTACCCATCCTCGGAATAATTAGGCCGCTATGGCGGTTTTTTCCGCTGTTAATGCCTCTTGGCGTTGAAATTCGGCTAATTGTGCCATAATTTCATCCCGAACAATCTGACGGTATTCCAGGAAATGCTCGTTGTGGGCGCAGACAGTGATATAGTGTTCGGCATTGGCGGGATTATGGCGCAAAATACCGAATAAATTCTGCCAGAATTTCCAGCGAGTGGAACGTTTAAAGCCCTGTCGCCAGATAATTACCGCTAGGGCATAGAGATCGGCCCGTCGAGGCAGTTTAAAGGCAGGTTTCGCTTTAGGTGCCCCTAATTTCAGGAAACAGCGATAGGTGCGATCGAGAAATACCTCCGGATCGTACAATTTCCAGAAGGCTTCAATATATTCCGTGGCAATATCTTCGATCGGCCGGGTGGGAACGAAATTCATCAGGGTACTTTGGTTAATGTCCTGTTTCCCCGTTAATCTTAGTCGTCCTTCTTTTTCCAAGCGAGTCCATAGGGCGGTATTGGGTAAAGCTTGTAACATTCCAAATAGAGCCGTGGGAATGGCCGCTTCTTCGACAAAATTAATGATGCGATCGGCCGCTCCTTTTTTCTCGCCATCAAAACCGATGATAAATCCCGCCATAGGGCGCAATCCAGCTTTAATAATCTTTTCTACCGTCTCGGTTAACGAACTACGGGTATTTTGGAATTTTTTGGTTAATTGTAAACTTTCTTCGTCGGGGGTTTCAATGCCTAAAAAGACGGCATCAAAGTAACAATCGACCATCATTTCCATTAATTCGGGATCGGCGGCTAAATCCACCGATGCTTCCGTGTTAAAACGGAAAGGATACTGGTGTTCTTCTTGCCAAACTTTTAATTCTTTGAGGAGTAATTTAACGTTGCGCTTGTTGCCAATAAAATTATCATCCACCATGAACACGCCCCGGCGCCAACCTAACTCGTAGAGATAATCTAATTCTTTTAATAATTGTGCGGGGGTTTTGGTGCGGGGTTTACGACCGTAGAGAACGATAATATCGCAAAATTCGCACTGGAAGGGACATCCGCGCGAGAATTGTACCGACATGGAATCATAAGCTTCAAAATCGAGCAGATCGTAGCGTGGGATCGGGGTAATTGTCACATCGGGTTTTTCTGTGGTGCGGAAAACACCTTTAGTTTCTCCTTTTGCCAATGCTTCCACAAACATCGGGATGGTGATTTCTCCCTCATCGAGGATCAGAAAATCAGCCTCGGCCACTTCGTGGGGGATAGAAGTGGGATAGGGACCACCCACGGCCACCAGTTTACCCCGTTGCTTGGCTTCGTGAATTTGCTCGATTAAATCTTGACGTTGGACAATCATGCCGGAAAGAATCACTATTTCGGCCCAGTCCCATTCTGCTTCTGTCACCGCCCGAATATTGCGATCAACCAGTTTAAATTCCCATTGCTGCGGTAAAATCGCCGCCACCGTCACCATACCCAGGGGAGGAAGTAAGACTTTGCGATCGACTAATTCCAGAATTTTGTTATAAGACCAGAAAGTCGGCGGAAAAACGGGATAAATCAGTAAGGCGCGCATATTCACTCCTCGCTCGATGGCGATCGATTCTTGACCTTTCGCTTGATTGTAATCTTTTTCGGTCAGGGATGGTAAAACCGTTATTTAGCCCTAGAACTAAGATCAGGCTTGATTTTCGGCCGCCATGCCCACCCTTGACCCTGCCCCCATAAAAGTTTATGGTCAACATTAATAAAATTTATGTAAACAAATGTTGCATAGTCTGGGAAGTTATGTTACATTTAATATCAAGCACTTGAATCAAATGCAATTTTATTATAGGAAGGCAATTCACCATGGATAAGCAAGAAAACAAACTCGGCTTCACCGCTTTCGCTGAAAACTGGAATGGTCGTTTAGCCATGCTCGGTTTCGTTATTGGCGTAGCTACGGAATACTTAACCCACAAAGGTATCCTTGCTCAATTAGGCTTAATGTAATTTCAGCCTCCACTGCTGTGCATCTACAATCAACTTGAATAAATTATCAAAAAAGGGAGGAGCATCGCTCTTTCCCTTTTTTTGTTGCAGGTTGGGGATGGGGGAGTGGGGTGATAGGGAAGTGGGGTGTGGGGTGTGGGGTAGATGATAGACCTCCTGCAAAAATAGGAACTGATTATGTAAAATAAAGTAAAACACTCAGAAAAACAATGACTTACGAAAAAGTAAAAAATTTGAATCCAGAAGAGTTTAAACGCTTTTGTGGAGTATATCCTGAAACATTTAAGG
>NZ_JADBSZ010000164.1:0-9023 GCF_020246425.1 Microcystis sp. M079S1 | reverse complement strand
GGTAGTAAGTTTTACGACGGGGGAAACCTCAAAAGTAATTACTGTTAACGTTCAGGGAGATACAACAGTAGAACCGAACGAAACCTTTACCGTCACCCTCTCCAATGCCACCAACGGCGCTACTATTACCACCGACACTGCCACGGGAACCATTGAAAATGATGACTTTACAGGTACTTCCGGTTCCGACACCCTTGCGGGAACCTCTGGAGCAGATGCCTTGACTGGATTAGCCGGAAACGATACTTATACGGTAAATGATGCTGGCGATTTGGTCATTGAAGCTCTCAACCAGGGAACCGATACCGTGCAAGCTTCCATTTCCTATACTCTTCCTAACAACGTGGAAAATCTCCTTCTCACCGGTACTGGTAATCTTAATGGCACGGGTAATGCCTTAAATAACCAGATTACAGGGAATAGTGGCAATAATACCCTCAATGGTGCTGCTGGAATCGATACTTTAACCGGTGGGACGGGGACAGACATCTTCATCTTCCAATTGGGTCAGTCCACCTCGACAGCCCTAGACCGAGTTACGGATTTTGCTATTGGTGATGATAAGATTGACCTGCTTAGTCAAACTGGTGCAGCAATTAATGCCCCGGTCGCTTTTACCCGGGCTGCAGATAGCACTGTAACCAATATTAACACCATTGTTACTAACGTCTTTACCGATGCTAATGGGGCAACAGCCGGAAATCAAGCTCTCGGAATTAACAGTGCTGTTTTAGTGCGGGTTACTAATGCTACTACCACTTACCTAATTATCAACGACGGTACGCTTGGTTTCCAAAGTGCTAATGATTGGGTGATTAATCTTACCGGGTTAACGGGTACTTTACCGGCGCTCGGCACTATTGCGGTCAATAGTTTCTTTGTCTAAATTAATGGGGGGGGGATTAATTCTCCCCTTTTAACTGTCTTTGACGATGAAAGTGAGGTAATCGTGCAATGGATACCCGATTAAAATATCAAGGTATTATTAAGAGTGTTCTCCAGAATCATGCTAACTATCGTGCTACCTTACCTGATGGCTACACTTCTCAGGTTATATTTGATGATGAACGAGGACATTATCTAGGGTTTGCTGAAAAAGTTTGTTGGTGGGGTTAGGAGTCGGTCGTCAGGAGTCAGTAGCCGGTCGTTTCAGGCTTTGTTGCCCTCTCTTTTTGTACTAGCCCGTGTACTACAAGAAGGATAATGCCAGGTTTTTGAGGGTCCCAATCCGATTTTCGCAGCATGAACATCGGATTTTAACAGGTCAAAAGCCTTATTTTAAAAGGGTTTTACCATTATTCAGCAAGCCCTAAGTAGGGTCTGCTGAATAAATCTAAAAACCTTGTTGGATAAGACTTTTGGACTTTTTTCCCCTCAAAAAGTGCCGACCATTGGAGTGATTGGGGGGAAAATTCCGGGACTTTTTCTCTGAAAATTAGGTAGTTGACCACCTGAAAATCGATAAAACCCCACACCCCACACCCCACACCCCACACCCTGTCCCCACGAAAAACTTTTTGCCGCAAACCCTATTTAATTCCACCCACCCATTTATAACTTAAAAAAGTCTCTAACAAAATCTACTAATTCTGATAAGGGACTAATAAAATCTTGGGATTTTTGTCTGTTTAAATCCGTCTCTTTTTCATTATCTAATTTTTTGGACAAAAATGCTTTATCAAAAAATTTTAACAATCCTCGTTGTTGAGGATTGTTAATTTCGTTGTAAAAATTAACTGTAACAAAACAGATAAGAGGAATTTCTGGAACATTATAGTTAATGCCGTATTTTTCCTTAATTTTAGAGCCATGATCATTAGCTATTTCTAACAAAAGTTTCCACTTATAGGTTTGCGATGCTCTTTCTCGCAAAGAAGTTTTTAAGGATAAAATTATACATTTAGGATAGGGTATTTCTTGATTATTACCATCACTTATCTTTGCAGAAGTATGGTAAGAATAAATGATCAAATCACAATCTGGTTTTTGTTGTTCTCCATCACCCAATTTAATAGTCGATATATTTTCAAATCCTCGAACAGCAGATTTTTTATTAGTTATATAAATATGTTGATCAATATTCTTGATTTCCTTATTTTTGAGAAAAATATAGATAACCGCATAGGTCAGAAATGTTGAATCTTTACATAAAATTTATACACAAGCTGAAATTGCAAAAGTGTTTTAGAAAAACTAAATCATCAACAAAGTAATGCAATTGAGAATTTAATTTACCTTATCGTACTTTTAGCCCTGAAATATATGATAGCGATGATAGTTTAAAAAATCCAAATCTGGTGAAAAGCGAGCGGGAACATTTAAAGTTTTACCGCGATAGTTGATAAAATTTAGTTCTAACGTCTCACTACCTTGATCCTGAGCCTTTTTTTCGATCTCATGGCCAATAATTAATCTTAAATCCTCATCGAAACTAATTAAACCTCGATCGAAAGCAGCATCATGAGTACGAGCTAGGCACAAGCCATTATGAGGGTTTAAACGCTGTTCAGGAAATTGACTCCAGGGTAATATATGACTAGCTGTTAGTAACAGCGGAATGGGATTTCCTGTAATACAGCAACGATAGTTATATAGGGCTAAAATTGTCTTTCTAAAAAAGTTTTGTCCGATTCTAACTTTTCTGATTGCCTCGTTTTCTGTTTTAATCTTTTCCGAAAAATCAAGTCTGGTAAAATCCTCTTGCTGTTTGTTGATAACTCCTAAAAGAACCTGTAATTTTTCCTCACTTTCTAGGGCTAATTCTGTCCAGTTATCCTCGAACTCTTGCCAGATTTGTCGATCAGTTTTACTGATACCTTTTAACCCCTGTACTCCTCGCAATTGATGCCTGGGATCGAGAGAACCAAAATTACATAATTTCATCACCAGGGCCGATGGTGTTCGCTGTAACTTTTCAGCGACTTCGATAATAACAGGATTATTGGTGTGGAATTGTCCATAGGGAAATTTATAGTATAAATTGAGAGCGATCAGCAGCTCATCCCTTGTCCATAAATTCTTAGTCATAGCCCTTGGAAAATACCACCATCAGCCCTGAAATTACTGCTCAAATCAAATCGGGAAAAACTTCGCGCACTGCTGGATGAATTAACCGATGATTGGCGACATTTAACCCCTTAGCGAGGGAAACATCTTGATCCAAGGCTTTTACCCCATGGTCGGCTAATTTAATAACGTAGGGTAGGGTACTATTATTTAAAGCTTGGGTTGCCGTCCAGGGTACTGCTCCAGGCATATTAGGCACTCCATAATGTACTACTCCCGACTCCAAGTAAGTCGGTTGACTGTGGGAAGTGGCCCGCAGAGTTTCCACGCAGCCCCCTTGGTCCACTGCCACATCGACAATTACAGAACCAGGGTTCATTTTGGCGACTAAAGAGCGAGAAACTAGAGTTGGCGCTCGTTTTCCTAAGACTAGCACTGCCCCAATCAATAAATCGGCCTTAGGAACCACATTTTCTAATTGTGCCGGGCTACTATAAAGCAATTCTACCCTGGAACCGAATAAAGTCTCTAAATAGGCCAAGCGCTCGACGTTAATATCTAAAATAGTTACTTTTGCCCCCATACCGATGGCAATTCTGGCCGCTTCCGTACCCACCACACCCCCGCCAAGGATAACCACTTGTCCAGGACTCACCCCGGGGAAACCCCCCAGTAAAACTCCCCTACCTCCCTGTTGTTTTTCCAGATAGCGGGCCCCAAATTGTACCGAAAGACGACCGGCAATAACACTCATGGGAGTCAAGAGAGGCAAGCGACCATCAGCAAGCTCGACCGTTTCATAAGCGATCGCAGTTGTTCCCGACTCGATTAATGTTTCCGTTAAATAGCGCTCGGCCGCTAGGTGTAAATAGGTGAATAGGAGAGCTTCCTTATTTAAAAAGCCGTATTCTGTCTTAAGCGGCTCTTTTACCTTGACAACTAGCGGTTTATCCCAAACTTGGGCCGCTTTTTCCACAATTTTGGCCCCGGATTTTTGGTAATCCTCATCGCTGAATCCGGCACCCAATCCGGCGGCCGTTTCCACAAACACCCTGTGACCGCGATCATTGAGTACACGCACACTACTAGGACTCAAACCGACGCGAAACTCCTGATCTTTAATCTCTTTGGGGACACCTATTTCCATGGTTTGCTTCTGGGGGACTATTTCTAACTAGGGTATGCTGAAAAAGTTTTTCGGTGGTGGTAGGGTGTGGGGTGTGGGGAAGTGGGGAAGTGGGGAAGTGGGGAAGTGGGGTGTGGGGTGTAGGGTTTTAGCCATTTTCAGGGGAAAAGTCCCTGAATTTTCCCCCGGATCACTCCAATGACCAGTACTTATCGGACAATGTTTTTAGATTTATTCAGCCAACCCTAACTACTTTAGCCTGTTAGTCCTAGTCTGCGAGTTATCGGGCATACTATTGGGTAATTTTAGCGACTTTTTTGGTATTCTTCGAGCAAATCGATTAAATCTATCTGACATTTGCTGGGTAATAAATCCGCTAGGGAAACTTGCAGATGACCTCCTCCGAGGGTGACTTTTATCTCCCGCAGGATAGACATGACTGCATTCTCGCTTAAACTGTCGTTTTCGAGCAAAGGGAAGACTTTTTCGGCAACGACGCTGTGTAAATGTGCTTCCCGGAGATAGAGATGCCATTTAGCCACGTCAATGTAGATATTGTCGCCGATTTGGGCTGCCAGATTTTCGATGTCCTGAGTTGTATTAGCCATGGGATGTTACCGAGTAGTTAGCGATCGCCGCTATATAAATCAAATGTCCCACCAATAGAATAGCCCAAATTCCCGTGAACAGATTCAACCAAGTCCAATCGGAAAATTTGATGATATGAAAAAACCATAACCCTGAATTAATCGCTAAAAAACCCGCCACATGAACGGCGAAATTCATGCGATCATCTAAACGTCGGAAAGCGGGATCGTTTTTGCGATCGGGTTGACGGGGCCAACGAGGAGGCATAAGCAGTGATCAGTTGTCAATTATCAGTTATCAGTGTACCGTTTTTTTAGCTAAGTTAAGCTGAATCTCTGCCCACCCCCCTTGCCTATCCTAACCAAGAAGTTAATTTTGTCCTATTACTTATCTACTGGGGGCAATTTCCACTTCGGGTAAGATTTCTAAAGATAAACGGGTTCTGACAGTGCCAGAAAGACGTTTAAGCAGTTGCGGGCGTAAATCTCGCAGAATATAGATTAATTCGTCTCCGGTGCGCCATTCTTCCCTTTCTGTTACTACCTGTAGGGAATTATCGCGACGCAATAGTAGGGGCAGCAGTTCGCCATTTTCAATTAATTTAGTTAATCTGGTTTGTTGTTCGCTCAAATCATTGCCTTTAAAGATAGTTTTACCCAATTTAATCTGATTATCGTCTAAATACTGATTCCATTCCTTGACCGAAAAACTAGGGAGAAAAACCTGATTAACCTTATTTTTATCTGGGTTAGGGGTTCCCGCAAAGGCAGCCAACACCCGGGGAGGATGAAATTCCTCGCTGGCTCTTTGGGCTAAAACCAGATTAACCTCGCTATTATTAGTCAAAACCAGAAAAGTCCCCATGGATTCGATGCCCGCTTCTTGCAGTATTTTTGTATCAAGTGCGCTACTCTGCAGCACCGTCAAACCGTCGGCTGCCGCTTGCTGACAGGCCCCGGCATCCGTATCGATTAAAACCACGGTTTCCCCTTGTTCTTGGAATAAAGAACCGATTAAGCGACCTAGGGGATTACAACCGACGATTACTGCTCCTGTTGCCGCAGAAGAAGTGATTTTTAGCCCTTTTGCCACCCACCGCGCCGTTAATCCCTGAATAAAAACGGTCATTAAAATTGTTAAAAAGACTAAAGCTTTGATCGCTTCACCGCCATTAATACCGGCACGGGTGAGTAAAATGGCAAATAAAGAAGCTACGGAGGCAGAAACGATTCCCCTAGGGGCAACCCAAGCGATAAATAACTTATGTCGCCAATTTAGATCACTTTTTAGGGTACACAGAGCCACACTCAGGGGACGTACCACCAGCATCAAAACCAACACGGTTAGGACGCTGCCCCAACCCAAAGCGATGACACTGGCGATCGAAAGATCCGCCGCTAGTAAAATAAACAGTACCGACACGCAAAGAGTGGTTAATTGACCCTTAAAACGCCTTAATAACCGCTCATCGGGAACTGCCGCCGCTTTTAGCACAATTCCCGCCATTACCACCGCCATTAACCCCGATTCACTGCGGCTAAATTGTGATAAACCAAATAACCCCCAGACTCCCGCTAAAACCACGAGATTTTTTAGCTCAAAAGTCAGAAAATTGCAAGTTTTTATAATAAAACTTAACAATCCGCCTCCAGCAATGCCGATCGCCGCCCCGATGCCTAAACGCAGGGTTAAACCGGTGATGATTTCCATGGGGCGGGCATGACTATCAATAATCGTATTTAGCACCACTACGGCTAAAATTGCGCCCACAGGGTCGATTAATACCCCTTCCCCTTCCAAAAGCGTCGCCACCCGCCGATCTACGGCTACTTGCTTCAGCAAAGGCCCGATCACCGTCGGACCGGTTACTACCACTAAAGAAGCGTAAAGAAAAGCGATCGGCCAGGGAAATTCCCCCAACCAGTGGGCTGCCATACCGCCACCGATGAGAGTGATGGAAGTACCGAGGGTGACAAGATTGCGTAAACTGCCAGAAACTCGCCCTAATTCCCGTCCGCTTAAGCTTAAACCGCCTTCAAATAGGATAATCGCCACAGAGAGGGCAACAAGGACTTCTAAGCCAATTCCCAGACTTTGGGGGTGTAAAATTTCCCAACCATCGGACCCTAAAGCAATCCCAAAAATAAGCAGGAAGACAATACTGGGAACTTTCAGGTATTCGGCGATGACTTGGGCTGTAATCCCCGCCACCACAGTGATGACAATTTGCAGAGTAAGGGCGAAAGATGGCTCCATGTTTAGCGATCGGTTATCGGCTATCGGTTATCGAGGCGGGGTTATGGTTGGGGTTTAATCATTCTAATTATAGTTTTGATTCCCGCTCCGGCCCGGTCGGGAGGAAATAAGCTAAGACGTATTTTAATCGCTTATTCTTAGATTAGCCGAATCTCCCCCAATCCCTTTACTGTTTCCTCTTGCAAGAGTGCCTGATCTCAACAAGCAATTTAAATGCTAGGAAATCTGTCCAGAATTTGAGCGATCTTTTGGTCGGCCAGTAATTCATCTTGTCTGCCTAAATAGAGCCAAATATCCTGCAAATCTTGCTCCGCTTGCCGTGCAATGGGAAAGCGATTCACTAAATTAACTCCTCTTGAAGTCGCTGTTTTGCAAGCATCTTAATAGTTTCTAACAAATCTCCAACGAGATTATGATCTCGGTATCGCTCTGGTAGTATTTGTTCTTGCACCAGGAGTTCCACTACAGTTTTTAACTTTTCCAAGTCTTTACCCCGTTTTTTCATCCGCCTCAAATCGCGTCGAAAGCGGGTGCTTTCCTGTGGGGTTAACATTCCCCTGTATCCTTGTTCCAATCCTCGAACATCTGCCCAACGCTAGTATAACGCTTAAGACGCTCAGGATGTTTTTCTAGTTCTTCAAGGGCGGCGAGCGTTTCTGTATTAGGAATTTGAACATCAAAGGGAAAACCTTGATGGAAATCGACATCAGATAAGGCTGGATGCTGAATTTTTTGTAGGAGAAGCTGTTGTTCTTCGTCAGTTAAGGAAAGGATAATTTGAGCAAGGGAATCAATTAGTTTAGTATTGATTGCAGCAGCAGCTTGACTCATGATTAAACAAATGATTGGGAGTTAATTAATTATTTGAATCCAGTTTAGCACGAGTTAGCAATTCCTAGCGATCGCCTCTTATTCCAGAAAACGGGTTTCTCAAAGAAACTCGTTTTCTAAGCTATGTTTTTTATAGCTGCGGTCTTCGTCTTTGACGATTTTCAGCTTCTAAGTGACTAATTGCTTCTTCTAATTGTAATCCAACTAATTCCATTTCTTGACAATTGCGGTGTGCTTTTGCCAAAGTTTGTTTAAGTTTATCAGAATCCTGGGGAAGCTGAGGAACAAAATCCATATTTAACTCCATAACAGAAATGCCATCTTCATCTTGCTCAATTAAGAACAGTTTTTAACTTTTCTAAGACAAAATTGTTTAACGTAATTTTTCCCATTCTTCTCTACTAATATTTGCTTGTTGTAAAATTTTAGCCAGCAAGCTTTTACTGATATCTCCTTGGTGTGGATTGGGAATCCAGATTTTTAATTTTCCCTGCACCATATATTGATGATTTCCTCCTACCAGAAGACCAGAAAATCCCAGCTTTCTCAACTGGCGAATTAACTCTTTCCTTTTGATGGGGGCAAAAGGTGGCATCAGGCGATTTTTTGTTGAGGGGTTAGATTGATACCGTCAACAATCGGTAACTGATGTTGTAAGCGCAGTCCTAAAATAAGCCAGCCTTCCAAAACTTCCTGTAACTGTTCCTTAGTAGATTCGAGAGTTGTCCCATTAGCATATACTCCCTCAAATCCCGGAATTTCTCCATAAAAAGTACCGTCTTCTAGAACTTCATAAGTTGCCAGTTCCATTGCTTGTTTTAGATATTTTGTTAGCATCATTGACAGGAATAAAGCTCAGTGATTGTCTCGAAGATTGTCGATTTGATGATCAGTTGTTTTGACCCTGGCGATAATTTTGCCCTGTTTCTCAGCTTACCAGAAAACTGGTTTCTCAAAGAAACCCCCTTTTCTTCTCAAAGAAACCCGTTTTCTCAGTTCCAATGGCGCTTAAATGCCGCTGCCGTTCCTAGTAAGCCTAAAGCCAGCAAACCTAAGCCAGAACTTGATTCAGGAACAGGAACAGGAACAGTCTGGGCAAAGCGAACTTCAGAGAGACCAATAGGCCCTGGTGCTGTCCAACCAACGAACCAATTGTTTGCTACATCAATTCTAGCATATTGGGCTTGAATTAAAGGAAAGGAAAAGATTGTCGCTG
>NZ_JADBSZ010000163.1:0-3886 GCF_020246425.1 Microcystis sp. M079S1 | reverse complement strand
GTGGAAAACAAAAGGAACATACTTTGAAGACGCAGGTGATTATTGATTTAAAAACGAAGAAGATAATGTGTTTAAGGCATGGAAAAGGAAGAATGCACGATTTTAAATTATTCCAAAAAAGTCAAGTAAAATTACCTAAAATAATAAAATTATTAGCAGATAAAGGCTACCAAGGAATTGTAAAAATTCATGAACTAAACTCATCAAGTATTTTAGCAACAATAACTAACCTCATCTTTCTGAGAAAGGCTGTGACTGCCATAATTTCCCTTATATTATAAAAATAGCCAAGTTCTTAATTGTCGGTAAAATCGTCCTATGAGGGGAGAATTATTAGTAGCCTGGGCAGCACAACAAAAATCCTTCGATAGCAATTCTGCTGTCAACAGCCAAACGGTGGGAGACATTCCTGAACTGGTTCTTGTCTTGATCCTGCTGCTACTGATTGCCACTGCCGTTGCTCTAGTAACCCAGCGATTACGCATTTCCTATGTGGCAGGTTTAGTCTTAGCAGGATTACCGATCACCGATCTTTTATCTCGTCGTATTGGGTTAGATCCGTTTTTAGTGCTTAACCTTTTTCTGCCGATTCTGATTTTTGAAGCGGCGATTAATACCGATATCAGCCGTCTTCGCAGTACCTTTAAACCGATCGCACTGCTGGCAGGACCTGGCTCGGTTTTTTCTGCGGCGATTATTGCCGTTTTAGTAAAATTTGGCCTGGGGCTAGATTGGATTCCCGCCTTACTGGTGGGAGTCATTCTGGCAAATACCGATACTGTCTCGATGATTGCCGTCTTTAAAGAAATTCGGGTTCCCTCTAGGCTCTCGACTATTGTGGAAGGGGAAACACTATTTAATGATGCAGCCGCACTCGTCACCTTTAATTTGCTCTTGGTGATTTACGCGACTGGAACCATCAGCACCACACAAGTCATCAAGGAAGTGTTGATCGTTGCTCTGGGTGGGGGATTAGTGGGCGCTGTCCTAGGCTATCTGTGTCTGCCCATCTATGTGCGCTTACGGGAGCCGCTGAGTAGTCTGTTGCTTACGGTTGCGCTTGCCTTGGGAGCTTTTCAACTCGGGCAGTTTTTGGGTGTATCGGGAGCGGTAGCGGTAGTTATTGCCGGACTTGTCTTTGGTAACTTGGGGCTGCCTCGCAGCGCCTCTGCATCCGATCGCATTACCCTGATCAGTTTTTGGGAATACGCCGGTTTTATCGTCAATACCTTTATTTTTCTGCTCATTGGCATTGAAATCAACCCCTTGACCCTATGGCAAACCTTGCCATCGATTGTGCTGGTCATTTTGGCTTATCAATTGGGGCGTATTCTGTCAGTGTATTCTTTACTATGGGTACTTCGCTGGATTGATCGACCGATCCCCTTGCGCTGGCAACATATTCTGATTTTGGGCAACATCAAGGGTTCCCTCTCCATGGCCCTAGCGGTTGCTATTCCTTTGACTCTAACAGGACGGGAATTGATCATCGAGCTAGTCTTTGGGGCTGTGTTATTTTCTCTGGTCATCCAAGGATTAGCCTTACCCTGGCTAATTAAAAAGCTCGATATTAGTCAGGTTTCGGCAGTAACACGGGAGATTGGACAGTTACAGCTGCAGTTGATCGCGTCGAAAGCGGCACAAGATGAGTTAGCCAATTTACTGAAATCCGGCGTTTTACCGAAAGCAGTGTACGAAGAACTGTGGGCATCTTATCAGGCAAAAGTGGCGGTATCGGAACGGGTGCTGCGGGATGCTTATAATCAGTCTCGATCGGGGCAAATGGAGCCTAACAACGGTCAACTAGATGCCATTCGACGACGATTGTTCCTCGCTGAGAAGGCAGCCTTGAGCGATGCACTTCGCAAACGCATTGTACCAGAAAATTTAGTACAATCTTACGTTAAAGGTTTGGATGAGAAACTTCTATCGTTGGACGATGATTAGTTTGAATGCCGAGGTAATCGATCATCGGTTTGACGTATTCCGGACGAGTGACCACCAGAATAGTTGAGTCTGCTTCTAGGACGGTATTCCCGTTGGGAATCTCTAAACTGGCAGAAGCGTGACACTGATAGCCAATAATCAGCGAACCGGTCGGAAAGTTGGCATCTTGAGCGATTTGGGCAACGGTACGCCCAGCTACATAACAATCCCTGGGGACCGGCAGCTTTAGCACCTCCACTTGCCCCTGTTCAAAGTGCATCATCGATTCTACTTCGGGGTATTCGATCGCATTGGCCATGGTGACAACGGCTAAATCAATCGTGCTGATGATGTGACTAGCTCCAGCAAGACGATAGGCCTCGAGAAATTCGCGATCGCACATTCTCACCACAATATGGGAAATGCCATAACTTCTAGACAAGGTGACTAGGGCTAGATTCATGGCATCGTCTCTCAGGGCGGCAACAACCGCCTTAGCTTGTCGAATCCCCGCCTCCAGCAGAACTTTCGTGCTGACAGCACTCCCCTCAAAGGCCATGACACCAATTTTTTCCCGGGCAAACCGACAAGCTAAAGGATCCACATCAACGATGGCGACGGTGTGTCCCAAGTCTAAAAGTTGTTGGGCTAAACCTAGCCCCACCATTCCCGCCCCACCAATTAAAACGTACATAGCGGCTCTTTACTTAACAAAATACTGCCTAAGTAGGTAGGCGTTAAAAATTATCAGATGCCCCCCTTATTCAGGGGGATCCCCCCGCCTATCGGCACCCCCCTTATCAAGGGGGGCAGGGGGGATCGAACCTAAAATCCATTTTTAATTTAATTATAACCAGCTACTTAATTAAGTGGTTTCAATTAGATTATAACCAGCTACTTACCCAAAAAATCTCCACAGACAACATCAAATAAATTTATTTTGATCAATTCAAATACAAGAAAAAACAACTCTAGCAGTTATCTTAAGGGTGAGGCAGGAAGTCTCTGGTTTTAGGAAACATTGGAACTAGAGATGATGCTAAATCCCGTCATTTCGTCTTTACCACAATTCGGGCATTTTGTCAAAAAAATTTTGACTTTGCAACAAAACTACACAAAAATTAGATCAACGTTGTTGGGGAAAAAAGGGATAATTGGCGAAAGTGTTTGGTTTGGCTAAAAGGGAAAGTCTAGATTTAGCAATGGTTTCAAGGCAAGCTAGACCTTAAAAATTCCAAAAAAGACAAGGAAAACCCACCATAGCATAATGCAAAATTATACCAGAATCGCTGGAAGTATTGCTATCTCGTAAATAAATAGAAATTATTCTCAATAAATTCTTAAGTAAAAATAAATATTACTAATTGTAAATTTAAATATTTTTAAGTATTGAAGGTGTTTGTATATAGAATACTTATCATTTTGCCCCGATTGCCTCTAACTTTTCCCTTCCCACAGCAATCACCGGGTAAATAGAAAATTTCTCACTCTTTCTCCTAGAGATGAAGTACAGAGTAATCCTTACTCATCAAGTATTTTAGCGACAATAACTAACCTCATCTCTCTGAGAAAGGCTGTAGCGAAAGAAAATCTGATCAGTGGGAGCGTTACTTTTCATGCTTCCTAAATTTTATGCGAAGTTGTCGGGTTTCCTCGATCGAACTGTTCTAGGTTTGGGAAATGGAGTCAAGATAGAGAGTATCCGGACAGATATCTTGTTCGTTCGGCCAAGTTACCGTACCATCTAAAATTTTTACTTGATTAAAATACTGTTTGTTTTTAAGTTCTTGAAAGATGCCAAAATCGAGCAGTGGTGAACGGGAGCATCTCACCTTTACAATGAGCATAAATACTTAGTGGAAAAATAGGCTTTTCGAGGGTAATTCTTGTTTTAATTCTCCATGTACGCAGTCTTTAAAAGCCTCTATTTCGTTCCAAGACACGATTAAGAGTGGCTTTT
>NZ_JADBSZ010000162.1:0-4564 GCF_020246425.1 Microcystis sp. M079S1 | reverse complement strand
TTGCTTGGCTTTCAAACTATTGTTTTGTCTAGGTTCCAGCGTCGTTTGTTTCGCTTCGCTTTCGCTTCGCTTCAACCGCGCATTTACCAATGTATCTAACTTCCCCAAGTTTGTCAACCCCTTTTGGCAAAATTTTTTGATCTTTTTTCTATCCCTTGCTACATCAGCCTTTCAGACCTTAGTCTTTTTTGCTAGTCCCTTGATTAGAACTGGCGGTGCGGATGCATTAGTTTATTCGTACTAAATATTTTCCTCAATTTAATTTTTTATTCAGTCCCTCTCGATCGCTGGGGCGATTTTGGGGTATGGTTCCTTGAGAATCTATTTTCTGATCGGAAAGCCCTCATGTCTCGCCGCTCCGCTTTACAATCCTATTTACTGGTGCGTTTACTCCTAGCTCCCTTGATGTTATGGACGATCGTGACGGTGGTTTTTCTGCTGATGCGTGTTGCCCCCGGTGATCCCACGGATGCGATTTTAGGCAACCGCGCTCCTGAAAGTGCCAAAAATGCCCTAAGAGAACAATTAGGACTGAATAAACCCCTATTTTTCCAGTACCTAGACTATATTTTTCACCTAATGCGCCTCAATTTAGGAGACTCTTTAACCAGTAAGGGGGTGACAGTATGGGAGATTATCGCTAAACATTTTCCAGCGACGGTGGAACTAACTTTTTATGGAATGCTAATTGCGGTGATAGTGGGAGTCGGATTGGGAATTATTACCGCTTCCCGTCCGAATACTCCCTTAGATGCGGGGGGACGTTTATTTGGACTGATAACCTATTCCTTGCCGATTTTTTGGGTGGGAATGCTCTTACAGCTAATTTTTGCGGTACAGTTGCGCTGGTTTCCCTTGGGGACTCGTTTTCCTTTGAGTGAAACTCCACCCCAGACAATTACAGGTTTATATACCCTTGATAGTCTGATGACTCTACAACTAGATAAGTTGCCCACAGCCTTGTATTATCTAGCCTTACCTAGTTTTACTCTCGGCATTCTTTTGAGTGGGATTTTTGAACGGATGGTACGAGTTAATCTGAAACAAACTTTGCAAGCGGACTATGTAGATGCGGCCAAAGCGAGAGGAATACCAGAAAAAACGATTATGATCGCCCATGCGATGAAAAATGCCCTAATTCCCGTAATTACTGTCTTAGGATTAACTTTTGCGGCTCTTTTAGGTGGTGCAGTCTTGACGGAAGTTACTTTTTCTTGGCCGGGTTTGGGAAATCAGTTATATCGCGCGATTTCTCTGCGGGATTACCCAACAGTGCAGGGATTAATGGCTTTTTTTGCGACAATAGTGGTTTTTGCCAGTATTTTGATCGATTTAATCAATGCTTACATTGATCCTCGCATCCGTTATTAATCAGGGAGAGAGAATCACGAAGTGGGGAGGTCGGGAGGTGGGAAGTTTGAGCATTTGTACTAATACCATTTTTCTTTATTCGTAGCAGGCATAACCGGGTGCATCTCATATTTGTGATTTTCTCTCACATATAGGTGAGCAGCAGAAGTTGTTCAAAGAGGGCGAATGCAATTCGCCCCTACAATAATATTATACTAAATCCGTTGAGTATAGGCTACATATCAGGACAGGCAAAAGGCAACAGGCAACAGGCAAAAGGTGGAATAAATAATCAGTTTTTAATAACAGGATTTAGTATTATTGCGCCAATGGTAGGGGCGCACTGCGTGCGCCCAAAATGTCATCTAGATATTTCTCCAAAATTGAGATGCACCCGGCATAATCATCTCTGTCATTACTTTTGAAAAATGGTATAAAATTCCAATACGCAGTTTAAATACAGTACAGCTTGACATAAGACAACAGCCGTGAAATTGATGTCACAGCGTAAGGATTCAGGTCATACAAAAAGCAGTCAAACCCATGCTGTGTAAGCATTTAGGCGAATTATGGCAAAATCCTCATTCTCATTAAGAAACGCTGAAAGGCTTAATTTTCGTGCTTATTGAGAATGAAACTGTTAATTTAGCGAGTTCTGAGATTTTAGAAGCCGCTCTGTGACTGCATTTGAGGCACCTGAATCCTTACGTCACAGCTAATAAAAAATGGATCAGGATTGCTTTTTATCTCTAGGTTGTTGTTAGGTGATTGCTGACTGATTAATAATGGTTGAATGTTAATCGGCTTTTCCTTTTAGGGAGACGAAATCGGGCCTATGGGAATTACTATTGTCACCATTTTGCGGGGGATGAAAAGGATTTCTCACTTCGGGGGGAGTGGGTAAACCCTGTTTCATTTCCGCTACTTTTAAGAGGATCAAATACTCATAAAAAGCTTGCAAAGTACACCAAGCAAAACCAGCTTTACCATCGAGAATTCCCGCCAAGATAAAATACATATAAAACCAACGAAGCAAGGGACGAAAAGGCAATCTTAGAGATAAATCTTTTAAAGCTCTCCGTCTATCTACTTCGGTTTCACCAAAAAATAAATTTTTCCAACTAACATCACCGTTAGCCAACTGATGTAGGGTTTCTGCTGCTTCATCGGTAGAATAACGATTATGTTTTTCAATCCAACGACTTAAACCTTTACTACAGGTATAGTGGGGATAGGTTTCTTGTAAAAAAGAGGTTTTTCCTCGACATTCTTCTCTTTCCGTGTGACCATAATCGCTAAACCAGACTTGATCTTTTCTAAATAGACGCATTTGATAACGGGGATACTGGGTGCTGCGACGGATCCAAGTTCCCATAAACATAACTCTTTCGGCCACATAAAAACCAGTAAATTCCTGTTGTTGAGTGGCCAGCAGACATTCTGCGTAGAGTTGGGGTGTCATCCGTTCATCTGCTTCGAGAATATAAACCCAATCGTATTTAGTCTCGATATTTTCCAACATCCAAGTTCTTTGTTTACCATGACTCTCGAATTGATGCTGAATCACTCGCACTGGATAACGAGAAGCAATCTCTACAGTGCGATCGTTACTGTAGGAGTCAACCACAATCACATCGTCAGATAGAAGTGCCGATTCTACACAGGCGGCAATATCAATTTCTTCGTTATGGGTCAGAATGTAAATGGAAAACATAGATATATGGTGTTTGATTATACGAAACTCGATCGGGTAGTAAGCTAAACGGCGCTTAACCTGCATGATCCAATAGCTATAACCCTTTTGGAGTCTATATCGGTGATCCGAAGTAAAAGCCGTTTAGCTTAGTCCTATTGTGTACTGGAAAAAGCGGAATGAAAACCCTTATTATCCAAGAAATTTTCTTAAAACTGCCAGACTGAGCCTATTCTAACCTCGATCGCCATTTTGTCAATATTTCTTAAGTATTACTTGAAAAATTCTTTACCTGAGCTTGCGGCAACCAGCAATGAGCTATTCCCCACCATGAGATAATAGACGGTGCTTTATGTCTCCAGTAATTTTCGATGACTGCTGTTTCCGAGTGTTTTCGTTCTCTCCGTTCCCAGGGGAATTGTGCCTTAATTCCCTTTATTACTGCCGGTGATCCCGATTTGTCCACTACTGCCCAAGCTTTACGCATTTTAGACCGGGCAGGGGCCGATCTGATCGAGTTGGGGGTTCCCTATTCCGATCCTCTTGCAGATGGTCCGGTTATTCAAGCGGCGGCCACGCGCGCTTTAAATCGGGGTGTCAAGTTGGAAGATGTGCTAGAAATCGTCAAAAATGCTCAGGGAGAGGTGAAAGCTCCCATTATTCTCTTTACTTACTATAATCCCATCTACCATCGCGGGATAGATGTCTTTTTAGACCAAATTAAAGCAGCCGGGGTGAGTGGTTTGGTGGTTCCCGATTTACCCCTAGAGGAAGCGGAAAGTCTGCTGCAACCGGCTGCCGCTAAGGGAATTGAGGTGATTTTATTGGTAGCGCCGACCAGTCCCCCGGAACGAATACAAGCGATCGCACTGCAATCTCAAGGTTTTATTTATCTGGTGAGTGTCACGGGAGTGACGGGAATGCGGAACCAAGTGGCCACCAGAGTGGAGGAATTGCTCGATTCTATCCGTTCTGTCAGCGATAAACCCGTGGGGGTAGGATTTGGCATTTCTGACCCGACACAGGCACTACAGGTGAAAAACTGGGGGGCTGATGCGGTAATTGTCGGCAGTGCCATGGTTAAACGTCTGGCCGATAATTCCCCCAGCGATGGGTTAAAATCCCTCGAAGAATTCTGCCGTAGTTTAAAACAGGCGATTCAGTGAGGGATAAGGAGTTAGTGGATGCGGATTAGATCGAGCGTTTATGTCTTCTCGTTCTGAATTCGTTCAATTTCATCTAGCGCTTTTTTCGCCCGGAATACAGCCCGGAGATAGGCGATCTGGCTCTCCCACGCCGATCGGGGTAGGATGGGGGGGATAGGGTTCGGGTTCTCGTTCATCGAAAAAATGGGTCTGAAACCCCGCCCTTTAGCGATAGCGGAGGGCGGCTTTATACAAGTTAGTGAGAAACAATTAAACCGTTAGAACGACGAATTAACTGAATCTTGCTAACAGCTATTTGTCCCAATCGTTTCCAACTGGTATCGCTTACAGATAGCTGTTTTTCGGTATCTCCACT
>NZ_JADBSZ010000161.1:0-4429 GCF_020246425.1 Microcystis sp. M079S1 | reverse complement strand
TTAACTTTAAACTCTAAGACAAACATTTTACGCAGGGGGGACTTAGACAAAATCAGTATAGCACAATAAAAGTTAAGTTAACAAGATATAGTTTAAAAAGCCGTCCTAAAAGGACGGGGCTTTAACCCAAAATTTCGGTAAGTAAACTGTTCAGTATCTAACCCTCTGCCGATTGCCTCAGTTGATTCCTATCCAAATCAGGTAATTTTAGTTGTTCGCCATGGAAATCTGGATTATTTTACGTTTTTCAATCGCCGCTGCCATTATCGCTTTAGTTTGCTGGTCTTTAGCCAGTGCCGTGCGCGATAGTTGGCAAGTTGCCCGACGGATGCACTCCATCCCTTGCTCCCACTGCCGCTACTTTACCAACGATTATCGCCTCAAATGTAGTGTACAACCCAGGAGCGCCAACACCGAACAAGCGATCGACTGCGGCGATTATTTTCCCGGGGCCTAGTCGGCAATAATACCGAAAAGCTTTTCGAGATGGTGCGAAATTTGCTAGTCTAGGCTAAATAGGTCTGAAATAGTATAGAAACGTGGATACAATTATTGGTCGGGGCAAAACAGCCCGTAGAGCTTACGGTATCGATGAAATCGCACTTGTACCCGGAGTGCGAACCCTCGATCCTAGTTTAGCCGATACCCGTTGGTCTCTCGGCAATATCGAGCGGGAAATCCCGATTATCGCCAGCGCTATGGATGGGGTGGTGGATACTAAAATGGCCGTCCTTCTCTCCGAGTTGGGGGCGCTAGGGGTACTAAACCTCGAAGGTATTCAAACCCGTTACGAGGATCCTAACCCGATTCTCGATCGCATTACCGCAGTCGGCAAAGCAGAATTCGTCGGTTTAATGCAGGAACTCTACGCAGAACCGATTAAACCGCAACTAATCGAGCTTCGTATCCAAGAAATTCAAGAAAAAGGCGGTATTGCGGCAGTTAGCCTCACCCCTGCCGGTGCCGTCAAATACGGTGCTATCGTCGCCCAAGCAGCGGCCGATATTCTCTTTGTCCAAGCAACCGTTGTTTCCACTGCCCATTTATCCCCGGAAGCTATCACCCCCCTCGATTTAGTGCAACTGTGCCAAGAAATGCCCATTCCCGTGGTTTTGGGCAACTGCGTCACCTACGAAGTCGCCCTTAACCTGATGAAAACCGGGGCAGCCGGGGTTTTGGTCGGTATCGGTCCCGGGGCTGCCTGTACTTCTCGCGGCGTTTTAGGAGTGGGAGTTCCCCAAGCCACTGCTGTGGCCGATTGTGCCGCCGCTAGGGACGATTTTTTCCAAGAAACCGGTAAATACGTCCCCGTTATTGCCGATGGCGGCATTATTACCGGCGGTGATATCTGCAAATGTATCGCCTGTGGCGCCGACGCGGTGATGATTGGTTCTCCCATTGCCCGGTCCGTGGAGGCACCGGGCCGCGGTTTTCACTGGGGTATGGCCACACCTAGCCCGGTTCTACCCCGGGGGACCCGAATTAGTGTGGGCAGTACCGGAACTATTGCCGAAATCCTCGTAGGACCGGCAAAATTAGATGATGGTACTCATAACCTCCTAGGGGCGCTGAAAACCAGTATGGGAACTTTGGGTGCTAAGAACTTAAAGGAAATGCAACAGGTGGAAGTGGTGATTGCCCCCTCGCTGCTGACGGAGGGTAAAGTCTATCAAAAGGCCCAGCAGTTAGGTATGGGTAAATAAAAGTTATCGGTGAACAGTGATCGGTTATCATCAGTGTTAAGTTTTTGATTTTTGCCAGAGATGGATTTTCTGCTTGGGATTACCATTCCCTTCAGGTTCGGTTCTACCGACCCCCACTATCTCAAAAAACTGTTAAATTGGAAGAACCAAAAGGATAGTTTATAAAAAAATTGAGTTAAGGAGATCAAAGGTGTATAGAGAAAACGATCGCCCTCACAATTTATTCGGTACCGATAGTGAATTTTCCGAGAGTTTGTGGCAGTATGTCCAGACCTTAAGTCCCGAAACAATCGCCCAACTCTCGAAACCGGAGTCCCAAGAGGTTTTCCAAGTGATGGAACGCAACATTATCGGACTTTTGGGCAACCTTCCTTCGGAACATTTCGGGGTCACTATCAGTACCAGTCGCGAACATCTGGGCCGGTTATTGGCCTCAGCAATGATGAGTGGTTACTTTCTCCGCAATGCTGAACAGAGAATGAATTTTGAAAAATCCCTCGCTACTCTCCAGAGCGGTTCTAGCGATGTTTAAAGTTGAGCGGTAGTTAGTTTGAAAGGGAAAAAGAGGCAATCAGATTTTAGTTATTTGTTGTTTCATTAATTAGCCATTTTTCTGACAAACATGACAAGATAACTTTGATCTGACTGATAACTGATAACTGATGACTGATGACTGATAACTGATTAAAGACAGTTTTGCTGCCAGAGTAGTTCTTTTTCGATTCCCTGTTTTTCTCCGGGGGGGACAGTCCTTTCCCGCATGATATAAAGTTGCAGGGATTTAATTTGTTGATCCCTACCGTGCTGCTGATTCCAGTTTTGACAGAGATACTGACCAAACTCTCCATAAACTGACCGACCGATAGCTCGATTAAGATTAATAAAATATACTCGCCACTGCATGGTTTTATACAAACGATTGCGATCGCTTTCGGTGGGTTTATCCCAAATTACTGGCTGTCCTTCTCTAAATAAATCTACCGTGGAACCATCGGCTAATTGACTGACTGCCACAAACCAAGCATCATCTCGGGGCGGACTAGGGGAGAAAATAGTCCAATACTGGTCTAAACGGGTAACTCTTGCCAGAATATCAATTGTATTGAAAGTACGACGGGTGAGCAAGCGATCGAGGGACTGAATTAAAGGTGTATTTAAATCGCCTCTAATGGCCGATTGCCGGACAAAACTGCGTAAATTCCAGATACTGGTCAACAATAAGAAGAAAACTACCAAAATATTTAAAGGTAAAGAGGATTTAATCGTCAGGGGACGAAACTTGAGAGGTTTGGTGAAATTGCCCATAAAACGACGATGGGAGGCAATCCACTCATAAATTCTCGTTCCCACGGCCATAAGGGGCGGTAAACGCAAAATTGGCGCTAAAAACCAGAAAATTGGCGAAAGACTGACAATATAAACCACTGCTGACCATTTAAACTGACGTTTTCCCTGCCAATCTTCCACCACCCAAGAATTTTGGGCCACCATATCCTCGTATATTGAGGGGTTATCCTGAGCGACTAACAGGGGAGTGCCGGGTAAAATGAGAAACGTGCGGAGAAGATGAACAACTTTTTTGCAAAATCCACAATCTCGATCATAATTAATCCTTAAACCTTCTCTTTCTGGGTTTATTATCCGTTTTTGTCCCCAATCCCAGACTAAGCTAGGGATAATCGGCAACCAATGGGTAACACTCAGGATAGGGAAAACCCCTAAATGTAGAATCAGTCCAAAAACCGTATGCAAGAAAATAAAGGAAACTACGGCGATTATTTTAAATAAACTATTGCGAAAGGGAACAAACATCAATAGCGGACCGAACCATTCAAAGCCTAGGGCTGAAATTGTTAGAAATTTGAGGAATTGCTGCGGTAAAGTCAGTAAAAAACTCCCCAAAGCGGTAGCGTATTGATCGTAACTAAGAGAGTAATAAACGGCTGTACCGTCGGGCCACCAAGTCTCACTTTTGAGTTTAAAGACCACTGACCACATATAGATGTAACACACCTGTATCATAAAAGCGACCGTGGCAGCCGAAACCACACGCTTGGGTAAGGGGTTGGGATTGGTGTTTAAGGCACTTTCCACGGAATAACAGGCACCAAGGGGTAAAAACATCGCCCAGAATAATACTGCCCGGATTACGTCATCGGCGGCAAATAGTAACAGGGGGTTGCGATGATGTAAAGAGACGATTAGCGCCCAAGTGGCGATCGTGGCTAAACGGGTATGATAGCCAATTAAAAGCAATAATGCGATCGCTATAGCGACAATAAACAGGATACTCTGCACCAGCACCGAGTCACTGAGAGCAAAAATAGACCAGTAAAAAGGACTAGCAGAGACTTTCGATAAGCTTCCTAGGGGTAAAACCCCCAATCCGCTGTAATGGGCAGTTACTTGGCTAAAACGAACCGATAAATCTACTAAAACCACTAACGCCAAGGCAATGCGAAATAAAGCCAGCGATCGCAGGTCTAACCCGAAAATCTCTGCCAGTCTTTGTCTAAATGATTTTGTCATTATCGCCATAGGATGATGATTCCCTCCACTTCTTCAATAAACCTACTTTATAGCAATTGACATACTCCCACCGTCAAGCTACGCTGTGACGGGGGATTCTTGACCTATCACTATCGGAAATTCCTTGTTCAACGAGACAGCTTAGATTCTCAATGTCTCCATTAAGAATCCAGAGGCCGGACTCTCCCAAGGCGTTT
>NZ_JADBSZ010000160.1:0-9300 GCF_020246425.1 Microcystis sp. M079S1 | reverse complement strand
TTTTTTGACCTCAAAAAGTGCCTAGCATTGGAGTGATCGGGGGTAAAATTCCGGGACTTTTTCCCTGAAAATTAGGTAATTGACCACCTGAAAATGAGTAAAACCCCACACCCCACACCCCACACCCCACACCCTGCCACCACCGAAAAACTTTTTCAGCAGACCCTAGATATTAGGTGATTTCCTCTAAAGAAATTACCAGAGGATCAATTATCTGCTGTCAGAGCTTGGCATTGTTAAACTCTGCCGAAGGTAAATTTGTTATCGGAAATCACCTTATCTATTCCCCCTTTTGCATGAGGTAAGAGGTAGTTAGGGTTTGCTGAAAAAGTTTGTTGGTGGGGTTAGGAGTCGGTCGTCAGGAGTCAGTAGCCGGTCGTTTCAGGCTTTGTTGCCCTCTTTTTTTGTACCAGTTTATGTACTAACAAAGGATAATGCCAGGTTTTTGAAGGTCTTAATCCTATTTTCGCAGCATGAACATCGGATTTTAACAGGTCAAAAGCCTTATTTTAAAAGGGTTTTACCATTATTCAGCAAGCCCTAGTTAGATATGTATAATAGGGCGTTTCTGGGATTTTTCAAGTTGGCATCCACACCTCGATTCAGCAATGCCTAGTATTTTTTTTGACTGCTATTTTTCAATTTTATTGGTGAGAGTTCCGACCACATCAATACCGAGGGTTTTATGGACACTGGCGAGGAATTGATTGACGATTTCGGGATAGACTTTAATCAGGGTAGCGAGGGATTTCCCATCACCATTATCAACGATATTAACTCGATCGAGGTGTAAGCGTTTAGGAATTTTGATCGCTTCTTCCAGGATAGTTTCTAACTGTTGAATCAAGAAAATTGCCTCTGCTTCGCTGCCGGTGTTTTGCCAAACTTCTGCGAATAATTCGTTAACCAAGGCTTCAGCTTTAGCATTTTCTTCAAAAATTGCCGCTTGTCCTCTAGCACGGAAAGTTTCTGCTTCTTGTTGCGCTTCTGCGGGTAAAACTTCATCTGCTTGGAGACGTAATCTTTCTAATTCTGCTCTGACCTGTTGAAATTTTTCTTCAACTATAGCACGTTTTTCCTTAGCGGCGGCGATAGTTATTTCTTCTTCCGATTTTGCCTGTTGTTCCAATTTTGCCTTTAACTTTCTCAACTCGTTTTCTTGCTCTAAAATGATAATTTGATCGCGGGTTTTAGCTACGGTTGCTTGTTCCTCACATTCCGCGACTATTTGTTCAGCTTCATTGAGGGCATTTGATTCAGCAATTTCAGCATCACGCATGACTAAAGCGATTCTTTCTCGTCCGAGGGAGTTAAGATAATCCACTTCATCGGCAACATTTTGAATTTTGAGAGTATCAATTTCTAAACCAAGTTTTAACAGGTCTTTACTAACGTTACTGGTAATACTTTCGGCAAATTTTAGGCGATCTTCGTTCACTTGTTCGGGGGTCATTGTTGCGACTACACCCCGCAAGTTTCCTTCTAAAGTTTCTTTAGCTACGCGAATAATTTCTTCTCGATCTCGATCTAAAAAACGTTCGATCGCATTGCCGACTATTTCAGGTTTAGAACTAACTTTCACGTTAGCAATTGCCACTATATTCAGGGGAATATTGCCCTTAGAATAGGCATTTTTAATCTCAATTCTGATCGAGGTTGTGGTGACATCCATGCGTTTAACGGTTTCTAAAATTGGAATACGAATCGCCCGACCCCCCGATACCACTCGATAACCTGCATCCTGTCTATCTTTTGATTTGCGCTTCATCCCACTCAGGATGACTACTTCATTGGGTTTGCAAATACACAAAAAAGAATTGATAAACCAAATCGCACCAATACCCAGAAATATCAATAAAGCGATGGGAACACTATTCAATAATAAATTGCCAGCACTGTTGTTATTATTGTTGTCGTATTGATTGGGATTGATTTGGATGAGATAGGAATTATTTTGACTATTCATAGTTAGTTACCCTTTGGTCTAGAAAAAATTACAAATCGCCTCTGATATACTTTTCCGCAATGACTAAAACTTTATTGTCCTGGAAATTGAGGATAAATGCTTGATCCCCGACATTAAATTGTTCTTCCCCTTCCGTTATCGCTACTATATCGATCAGACTATCCCCGACATTAACTCGCACTTTCCCCTTGCTATTTTTATCGAAGGGGATTTGAACAACTCCGATTAACCCGATGAGAGAGTGATAATCGACGATACTATTTACCTGTTGGTTGCAGCGTCTTAACTTGACTAAAATCAGGAGTAGAATGGCCAAACCAATACCTACCCCTAAAGAAATTAAAACGATTGTGAGCAGTTGAGCATTCATAGTTTAGTTATTTACCGTTATGGTTGCCCCCAATCTAATTACCGTTAACTAATTTGAGACTTCGGCCATTTCAATCACGCGATCAGCATTATC
This sequence comes from Microcystis sp. M079S1, assembly GCF_020246425.1. NCBI lineage: Bacteria > Bacillati > Cyanobacteriota > Cyanophyceae > Chroococcales > Microcystaceae > Microcystis > Microcystis sp. M079S1. The sequence goes on along the minus strand of NZ_JADBSZ010000160.1, from coordinate 6,871 downwards.
TTTGACCAAAAAATTTAAAGGTTTATTGCGACGAACTTTATACTTTAAGCGTCGTGATTCCACCCGCATCAGAATTTGTTCTAAACAATCGTGATCAAAACAAACGTGACGATGACGATCCTTATAACCCGCAGTTGCCCCAGCAACGATGTGCAGTTGGGTATTTTTCTTTAACTGATACCATAAACCCTGGGGTTGATCTCCCAAAGAAGGGTTGGCAGTAGTCACAGCCGGATTACTAGACATATAAAATGGGTCAATCATATTATTGCCCATCGTCTGCTCATAATTGTAATAGTAATGGAGGGGAACATCGGCCGTGGGTAAATTTAAAAGTCCTTCATAAAATTGTCGGGCTGTCTCCAAATCTGTCACCATGATTGTATGAACTTTTGGGGCGCTGGTTAGAAACATCCACATGGCTAAAGCATAAGCGGCCAGAAGCATAACCATAATCCCCTGGGTGGACAGGAGAGTATCAAGGGGTAGGAAAGCGCCGAAGAAAAGATGATTTATCAACACTGATGTGATCCTATTGCCTAAGAATTTCTATCATTCCCTAATTATAATCATGGCGCTGAAACTTAAGTGAACAGGGTGGGGAGTTACCGAGTTCCGTACATTTGTATTAAAATGCTCCCTACCCAGTTTAAATACAGTACAATTTACCTCAAATTCTCCCCCTGGGATGAATAAATGATGAGATGATGACATTGCGGACGGAAATATGAGGAGTTAGCGGAGATGAAAGCGTATATTGGAAATAGAGCCATCCCTAGAAAAGTGAGCTACTTTTATGAATTCTTTTGCGCTTCCCGTCTTTCTGCAATCAGGTTTAACCCTACTGGCATTTTTAGTGCTGGTTATCCTGATGGCCTAAATCTTAATCTGTCTGTGACTTCGATCGAGCAGGGGACGATCGATAGCGCAGACTAGATTTTGATAGACAGTTAGCATCTGTTCAGCGATCGCCGACCAACTATATTGATTTAAGACTAAATCCCTGGCATTTTTCCCTCGTTGTTGGCGAATTTCAGGATTAGTGATAGCCGTTTCCAAAGTATTAGTTAAATCCTCCAGCTGACAAGCTGTCACCCATCCCGCAGCCGCTGCTGCTACCGCAGGATGCAGATCCACCCGGTCGGAGATAACCACGGGAATTCCGGCAGCCATAGCTTCTGCCACTGCGATGCCAAAATTTTCATAGTAGGAAGGTAAAACAAATAAATCGGCCCTAGCGAGGAGGTTATTTTTTACTTCTCCGGTCACAAATCCGGTAATTGTTGTATTTTTGACCAAGATTGACCGCTCGATCTGATTTTTAATGCGATTTTCGTACTCCCGATCCTGGGGATTGCCTCCTGCTAAGACAAAATGAAAATCTAGGCCCTTTGCTAACAACCTTTCTAAACTGGGCAGCAATAAATCTAGACCTTTTTTCGGGTCAAGACGGGACATATAGAGGATGATCGGTTTATTTTGGGGAAGAGCAAAACCGTTTACCGGTAGAGCTTGTGGGTCAAAAAAATCTACCCCTAGGGGGATGACAATATCCTTAGTTTTTATATTGAATCTTTCGGCGATTTGACACTCCTGCTGACTGGTAAAATGAACTGCCGCCGCCGCCGCTAAATTGGGTTTTTCCAGAAAATTGCCATATATTTGTTTAAGTTGCCGTTTTTTTTGCAAATCTGCCGGATCGAGGGTGCCTAGGGGACGGAGAATATAGGGCAGTTGACGGTAACGAGCGATCGAAGCAGATATACTGCTCACTGGGGAGAATAAGGCATGAATATGGGCGATATCGTAATCTTTTGCCCTATTAGCCAACCAAGTAAACAGATCAAGGGAAAATTTATAGCGGCGAAAGGGAGAACAGCGAAAATAATAGATTTGATAGCCATTTTGACTAACAGGGACCCCTAAAGGCACATCTAGGGGTGCTTGTCCCGTGTCACCATTGGAATCGGTGGTAATAATAGTCACCTCTTGGCCTAGTTGCGCCAAGGCCGCTGACAAACCGAGTACCATTTGACTGGGGCCACCATAAACAAGGGAAATCGAAGGAACAATCTGAAGAATTTTCATCGAAAAATTGGGTCAGAAACCCCGTCGTTCTAGGTTGGCTTTACTGTTAAATACTAGCGCATTTGCACGATATATGCTAGAAAGTGCCCCTTAGAGCGACTCTAAGACCAGAACAGAGTAAATCTGTTAAGGCAGCTGGGAAACCGCTCAAGAAACCCCAAGAGGATATCAAATTCAGCTAGTCCGGAACAGGGAACGGTTGAAAACGAATATCAAATTTAGATGCACAATAGCTTATCCCTCTGATTTACCAGTTATCAGTAAACAGTAAGCAGTTATCAGTGATGAGACGGGGAGTGGGTAGCATTTTCATGGCTCAGTAAATGATAATCGGTCAAGGGTAAAAAGACAGCAAGAAACCGCCATTTAATAAGTAGGTCAGCCCCCCCCTTATTAAGGGGGGCGGGGGGGGATCACTTAATACTCAAATCTGATAACTGCTCACTGAAAAGGCTAAAGGTTAACCATTCATCGATAAATATTTAGCCACCGATTGCACATCTTTATCACCCCGTCCAGAGAAATTAATAACAATGCGAGGACTACCAGTTACTTGTGGGCAAAGAGTTTCTAAATAGGCTAAAGCGTGGGCAGTTTCTAGGGCCGGAATAATCCCTTCTAAACGGGAAACTCTTTGAAAAGCTTCTAATGCTTCCCGGTCAGTGACACTGTAATATTCGGCGCGACCACTATCTTTTAAAAAGCTATGTTCTGGCCCGACTCCGGGATAATCTAAACCGGCACTAATTGAGTGGGCCTCGATAACTTGACCTTCGCTATCTTGTAATAAATAACTCATTGCTCCATGTAGAACCCCCGGTTGACCTTGGGTAAGGGTGGCGGCGTGTTTTCCGGAAGCGATACTTTCCCCGGCGGCCTCAACACCAATTAAACGCACGGAAGCTTCTTTAACAAACTCATGAAATAAACCCATAGCATTAGAACCACCCCCCACGCAAGCAAGGAGAATATCCGGTAAACCGCCCCATTTTTCCAGACTTTGCTGACGAGTTTCTTGACCGATAACCGCGTGAAAATCGCGCACCATCATCGGATAGGGATGGGGACCTGCCACAGAACCAAGGATGTAGTGAGTGGTTTCGACATTAGTTACCCAGTCGCGAATCGCTTCCGAGGTGGCATCTTTCAGGGTTCCTGTCCCGGCGGCCACGGGTTGCACCGTCGCCCCAAGCAGTCTCATGCGGAAAACATTGAGTTCCTGGCGTTCCATGTCGTGAATTCCCATATAAATCACGCATTCTAGACCAAAACGAGCGCAAACCGTAGCGGTGGCCACGCCGTGCTGTCCTGCCCCGGTTTCGGCGATAATTCGCTTTTTACCCATGCGTTTGGCTAATAAAACCTGACCGAGGGCGTTATTAATCTTGTGGGCCCCGGTATGGTTTAAATCTTCCCGTTTCAGGTAAATTTGCGCCCCAGTACCGTCAGCTTTCGCATAATGGGCGGTGAGACGTTCGGCAAAATATAAGGGACTAGGTCTACCGACGTAATCCTTGAGCAGTTGATTTAATTCTTCTTGAAAATCGGGGTCGTCTTGATACTGATTATAGGCCGTTTCTAGTTCACTTAAGGCTGGCATCAGGGTTTCCGGGACGTATTTGCCCCCGTAGCGTCCAAAACGCCCAAAAGCATCGGGATACTGGGTTGCTGTGCCGGCTGAGGCGGCATAAATCGGCGTGATAGTCATGTAAACCTTCGATGAGAGACTTATGATCCATTATAAATCTAAGGGTTTAGTCTCTGGGTTAACCTGAGTTCGAGGGCAATCATCGCCTAACCCACTTAATCATCAAAGGGTGAGCATTGCCCACCCTTTGACTGATTTTACAGCCAAATACTCACATCAACTTTTAACACCTGTCCTAATAGTAATAACCATTTTAATTGAGTCATTGGCCAGGGACAGGCAGCATCTATGGAATTGGACTGCAAAGAATTAGGAACTAGACGATCATGGAAGTAATAATAGTATAATTCCTGAGAGCGATCGAGGGATAATCCTAGCTTTAATTGTTGGCTAACTTCAATTAAACGGGTGATTAGGCGGGCATCCTCCTCCGCCGTTAAAGGATCGCCATCGTGTAATAATTTCCCAAGAGATTGCCAGAGCAGACTTTCTAAGGTTTGACGCGCTTCGGGAATGTTTAATTGACAGTGTAAATGATTGGCTTCCTTAGCAATAGCCAATAATTGATCGAGATTATTCTCCGTTGCTTGCCGCTGCTCAAAATCTTTTTCTAGGGCATTAATCACCTGTAAACAACGGTGAGAAATGGCAATATCGGCCGCTACCTGTAACTCTTGAGGTACGGGCAGCTCATCCCTTTGGAAAGCCGCTAAAATGCCGTAATTATCCCGATAAACTTGGGTGTATAGTTGATCGAGACGTTTTTTAGTTTCGGCTGTCACCTTCTGCATGATCCGGTGTCTTTCATCGGCAAAAAGATGGGGTAAAGCAAAAAAGTTTTCTCCCAATCCGCGCCCCATTTCTACGATCATGGTCGAGACACTGGCCTGTTGTAAAGATTCAAAGAGATGATCCTTAAGATTGGTATAGATTAACCGACTGTTAAAAGGTTGAATGCAGCAATAAAAATCCCAACCTCCTAAATGTAGAACAGCAAAGACAAAATGTTCACTTTCTTGGGTAATTTCTGAGGTTAATTCCACCTGTCCCACTGCTAAAGTTAAAGACCCGATCGCTTGTTTTTGATAATCTAATTGACGGGTATTGTAACAATAAATCCGATGATGACCGGGATAATCGGTAAATAGGGAACTAATAGCGTAATGGGCCGCCACCCGTTCCAAATCGACCCGCGCAGAAGTGACCAATTGTCGATAGACATCAGCCCCATCTTGATATAACTTAACGTTACTGGGGGCGAAAGCTAGACGACTGAGGAAATTCATTTCTAATTGAATTCCAGCCACTTCTCCAGCTAATTCCAGGGCCCGGCCAGCATATCTCAAAATTTGCGTACCTTCAGGTCGAGAAATTTCCTCAAAAAACCAGCCACAACTGGTAAACATCAATAAAGCTTGTCTTTGCATTTCTAATAAACGCAAAGCATCGATTTTCTCGCTTTTACTCAGGGTACGACTTTGATGCAGGGCGAGGAAATGTTCGATCGCGTCTGGGGATCGATCTAAAATAACTGCAATGTAGTCATCCCTTGTCTGCCAAGGATCCCGGAAAAATTCCTGTCCCTGAATCTCATATACCTTAATCAACTCATCTCTGAGCCAATTTAGGGACTCCCGCAGGGGTTTACGCCATTTTTGCTGGTAATTTCCCCCTCCCCCGCAACCACAGTCATCCTGCCAACGATTTACGCCATGGACGCAACTCCACGCGGTCACGGGTTTTAATTCCACTTCCCAAGTCGGGGGGCAAATACTGAGATAATGGGCGAAATTGGTGACTGTCCAGCCGTTTTTAGGGAAAGATTCTGTAAAAGCATAGCTAAGACACTTCTCTGTCCCCTGTTTGTGGTGGCCGAAGGTTTCCCCATCGGTAGCGACGCTGATTAACTGGGAAGGACGATGATCCCCTTTAATTGCCTGTCCCAGACGACCGACGAGAAAATCACTGCTGGCTAGGACATCATTAAAGCCCATATCCCGAGAAATTGGACCATCGTAGAAGAAAATATCCAGATAACGACCATCGGGGATGTAACAGCGATAGGGACGGGTGGGATCGATTTGACCTCCGGCCACCGCGTGCCATTGGGGATGGGGATCATGGTCGCTAGGGAAAGGACGACAGCGCAGGGCCTGGGAAGGGGCTAAAATGGTGAATTTAATCCCTTCATCGATTAAAGCTGTCACTGTGGCTAAATCAATGGCTGTTTCCGCTAACCACATTCCTTCGGGAGCCCGGCCGAAACGGTGCTGAAAATCGGCTTTTCCCCAGCGAATTTGGGTGTATTTGTCCTGTTTGTTGGCTAGAGGCAGAATGATATGATTATAGACTTGGGCGATGGCGTTACCATGACCGTTTAAGCGTTGACAACTTTTTTGATCCGCTGTCAGGATGCGTTGGTAAACTTCGGGATCATGGGATTGCATCCATGACATGAGGGTGGCCCCGATGTTAAAGCTGAGATATTCGTAGTTATTAACTATTTTGATCACTTCCCCCCGGTCATTGTAAATGCGCGCAAAAGCATTGGCACGATAACACTCGTGATGGATGCGTTCATTCCAATTATGGAAGGGATGGGCGCTCGGTTGCCGTTCAATTCTGTCTAGATAGGGATTTTCTCGCGGTGGTTGGTAAAAATGTCCGTGAACCGTGATATAAACTCCGTGAGCGGTTTTCAGGGGATCGACCCCCGTATCGGTATAGGAATAAAAGGTTGTAGAAGGATGTTCAACAAGATAAGTCATAGAAATGCCTAGAAAATCGTTTTTTTTTGAGCGAAAATAGCTGTAGAATGTAGCGACCTGATGTTTTAAAAAACTGAAAACCTGGCCGTTTTTCACGGCCTTGGGGTCACAATATCATATTTTGTTTTCCTAGCAAAGCTAAGGTTAACAATTCGCAACTTCTCTATACACAGCCCTAAGTAGGGTTTGCTGAAAAAGTTTGTTGGTGGGGTTAGGAGTCAGGAGTCAGGAGACTCCGAGACAGGAGACAGGAGAGGAAGTCAGAATAACAGAATGACCTGGCGTGCCTGGAAGCGGAACCCTTTGTGTTCGTCTCCAGAAAGTGCAAGGGTTTTGAGTCCCTCGGATCGATTTCTCAACGTTTGTC
>NZ_JADBSZ010000016.1:0-12291 GCF_020246425.1 Microcystis sp. M079S1 | reverse complement strand
TGAAAATTTTTGCCTCAAACCCTATCTGCGTAAGGACTTCAGGATTTTGTGTCCAGTAGTCCATTAGTATTATATTGCTTTAACTCAGGCTCTGTAAGACTTTTAGCCATAGCTAGTATGTTTATACGGGGGAAGTCCAGATATACAAGGTTGGGTTGAAGCATGAAACCCAACGCCCGCTCATGTTACGCTACCGCTAACCCATCCTACAAATAATTGTGCCTCCCTACTTACATCGCTTTCAGCCAAAAAGCTAACGAGAGAATCAGGGATTTGGGCGAGCTTACTAGACATCTTTGTCAACAACGGGGGGTGAGCTGCATCGAACTTTTTCGCTCGAACACCCCAAAAAGCTTGTGCTGTAAGGAGTTCAGCCAGCTTGTCCCCCTGTCAGCTATTGGTTAATAAAACAACTTCGATACTTGGATCAGTTTCGAGAGCTTCTAAAAGCTCGATTGCCGCTGCCCTGAATTTTTGCTTAGAAAGCGCATTACCTATTTCTAACAAGATCGCCTTGGGACTAAATGAGTTCTATTAGTCTCAATTTGATTGGCAAGTTTAACAGCCTGTAGATGATTTTGAGCGGTGACAGAAGACAATGCAATCGCAAAATATGTATCTAAAAAAACTTCATTCATTATTCAAAAAATGTTTCCCCATAAAAGTATCGGTCAATTTTTTCTGACCAATCAGGCTCACCCTGTAATTTTAAAGACTGGGCAGTTTTAAGAGAGGTCTATTGACTGAATGATGGGATGTAATATTTCAATAACCAGCATTTTCTTGGTGCCTGAGCTATACAATGATATGTATATTTTGATATAATAAACAAGATTAGTATAGAGGTAAAATTAATGGCTGAAACCCTATATGAAAAAGACTATGTAGCTTGGCTGCAAGACCAGGCAGAAAAACTGCGATCGCCTGATCGCAATACTTTAGATTGGCAAACTTTAGCCGAGGAATTAGAGGAAATGGTTGATGAACGCAAATACAAAGCAGAAAGCTTTCTTATTCAACTCCTCAGTCACCTGCTACTTTACGCCTACTGGAAGCATCCTTACTACCTACCCCACTGGACAGACGAGATAGATAATTTCAGATTGGAATTGAGCTTGCTGTTTCGCTCTAAGGTAATCTACAATCATGCCTTAGAAAGGTTTGGTTATTGTTATCAAAAAGCTCTGGGAAAAGCGAGCCGCAAAAGTGGATTAACTTTACCAGTTGACTGTCCGTGGACAATTGAGAAAATTCTTGATGAAGATTGGTTCCCTAGTTAAAAAGTGGAGCTTGCGGTCCAACTTACATCCATACAACAATAGGGTGGGCATTGCCCACCTTACTTCAGTTGATACCAATTTTCAATAGTCGTGACTAACATCTGCAAGCGCAATTCCGGTCTCAAAGGGTAATTACGCTTTGGAATAATCAACTAAGTCTGTCATCACTTTTGAAAAATGATATAAATCCTGTTTAGAAGGTATAGGGGAGCACCGGAGCTGCGGAGCGGGGAGCAGCAAGCGGGGAGAAGGGAGAAACAATCCATAACTTGGGAGTTAATCTTACTATTAAAAACGGATTTAGTATAACACCCCCTCAATAAAACCCAATACCGCACTGTGCGGTTTAATCACTATCGGTGCCTAGGTACTTATGAACTCTGGCATTGATATTCTCGATTTTAATTAAAATGACTATAGTTATGAATCGTGAAATGTCATGTCAAAGAATGTTAGTCCTTCCTTCCGATTGTTGTTGACAGCCTTATTGTTAACTATTATTTATTCTGTTTTCTCACCTGCGACAACGAACTTGGCAACACCGCAGCCAATAAAAACGAACTTGGCAACACCGCAGCCAATAAATTGGAAAATTGTCATTGCTCCACAGTTTGATGATGCTGACTCTTTTTCAGAAGGATTAGCTAAAGTAGGAATTGGGAAATCATTTGTAGATAACACTTATGATTTCCAAGATGTCGATAACTATGGTTATATTGACTTAACAGGTAAAATAGTAATTCCCCTCCAATTCAAACAAGCGGGGGATTTTTCATCGGGTTTGGCTTGGATTGGCATAGATTCTGATCGGGATGGAATTGTAGAGCGATATGGTTACATAGATAAAACAGGAAAACCTGTAATTAAGCCACAATTTGAGGATACTGGTAACTTTTCATCGGGATTAGCACCAGTTAAAATTGATAATAAATGGGGCTATATTAACAAGCAAGGAAAGATAATGATTTTCCCTCAGTTTGATTCAGCCTCAGAATTTGCTCAAGGGTTAGCTGTGGTAGGAAAAGAGACTAAAGATCCAGATTATCCTTACCAACAAAAGTACGGTTATATTAACCAAAAAGGAGAGCTAGTGCTTCCTTTTAAATTCTCTCTTGCTTATAACTTTTCTGAAGACTTAGCCGCCGCAGAATCCGAATCCAGTAAGAATAAAGGATATATTAACCGACAGGGTAAATTTATCATTAATCGTCCTGATTTTGATACTTTTGTTTCGGGAAATTTCTCATCAGGATTAGCCGTTGTAGAACTGAATGAGGGAGCTTGCTCGGCTGCCAACTATTGCGATTATAGCTATATCGATAAAACTGGGGATGTAGTCATTAAATCGCCCGAAAATGATGTAGATTTCACAGGGGCGCAGAGTTTTTCTGAAGGGTTAGCTGCTGTAGCCACCAGTGGTGGGGGTAGAGATGCGGGCGGCTGGTATCCTGCTACTAATTGGGGTTATCTCGACAAAAACGGCAAATTTGTTATTTCCCCCCAATTTGATGATGCGGGCAGTTTTGCTGAAGGTCTAGCACCAGTAAAAATTGAAGGGAAGTACGGTTATATTTCTCTTGGCGCAAGAATTCTCAGAGATAATAGGACTTACCCATTGACAAAGTAGCAAAATACTGTATTGATAAAAAGTGTCCTCCACCCCCTTCACTAAGGCGGTTTAATCACCTCAATTGGGGCATAATTACTGCCGAGGGTGGTCTAGCACCCCACCCAAGTGGGTTCTAGCACATTTAAGGTAAAGGGGAAATTAAGAATTGTTGCCATTGTACGGCCAAAAGTCTAGAATGGTCATTAATTTTTGTGCATGGTCGGGTCTTCTAACCGAAGGCATTGACGAAAAGCACATTGTATCTGTCCTAGAGGCACTATGAAAAAGCTTAAGCAATACTGGACTGCTGAAGCACTGGAAAAAGACTTAGGCGATCCTCTCAATCCCGATAACCCTCTATCCTACAAGCGGGTGATCGAAATTGACGAGAGCGAAGAATTTCCCCACGAGGAAATTCGCTGGTTATACGACTGGAAACTCCAACACTACTACATTCCCACCGATTGCGGCGGTGAATTTACCTCTTTTGAGGAATTTGTCGCTTTTGTGCGGGTACTTTCCCGACGGGATCAAACTATCGGTATCGCTTTTACTACCCTATTCTGGTCGTTTTTAAACTGGATGGCGGGAACCCCAGAACAGAAACAGAAGCTCGCCCGTTTTATCATGGATGACTATGGGGCGATGTGTCTGGGTTACTCGGAAAAGGAACACGGTAGCGATCTGATCAATGGTGATCTGACTGCGACGAAGGTGGAAGGAGGTTATATTCTCAATGGTGAGAAATGGCCGATTAACCGGGCGACTATCTCTGGAGTTTCCTTTATTTTGGCGAAAACCGATGCTGACGGCGGGCCGAAGTGTTTAACCCTATTTATGGTCGATAAACGGCAATTAGACCCCGAAAAATACTATAATTTGCCGAAAATATACACCCATGGCGTGCGCGCCTCGGATATGAGTGGCATTGGTTTTAAAGATTGTTTCGTCCCCGATTCCATGCGTTTACGGGAGGAGGGAGACGGTTTAGAATTAGCCCTGAAAGGTTTCCAGATTACCCGAATGTTGTGCGCTGCTTTTTCCCACGGGGCAGCCGATACCGCTTTGAGAACTACCCTCAGTTTTGCCGTTAATCGGGTAATTTATCACAAAACTGTGATGGATTTGCCCCAACCCCGGCGCACTCTCGTGGATGCTTTCCTTGACATCCTTATTTGTGATTGCGAGACGATTCCGGCCGCGAGAGGTTTTCATATTATCCCCGAACAGTTTAGCGTCTGGGCTTCGGTGGTAAAATATTTTGTTACCGTCCGTCTGGAGGAGATGGTTAATAGTGTTTATGTGGTCTTGGGATCGCGTTTTTATATGCGAGAAGAACACGAATTCGGCATCTTCCAGAAGCTACTGCGGGATAATTCGATTATCAGTATGTTTGACGGCAGTTCGATCGTCAATCTTCATGCTTTAATCCTACAATTGCGTCCTTTAACCAAATATCGGGCTAAACGCAACTCGCGCACCATGTCGGCGTTAAAAACCCGTTTAGAGGCGATTTTTAGCCTAGAAAAGTCAGTTCCTCCCTTTGAACCCAATAATTTAGAATTATTTGGCCGGGGAATGGATGATTCCCTACAGGGTTTAGAGATTGCCCTTGATATGCTAGAGGGATTGAAAAATTCTGACGAAGTGGACCCGGAAGTATTAGAAAATCTGTTGATGTTGGGTAATTTAGTTTTAGAGGAACTAAATGCTCACGATGAACAGATTAGCCAATCGAAATTCGAGTATGGTCACGACCAATCACCCGAATTGTTCGAGATTGCCAAGAAATACTGTACTTTACACGCCGCTTCCGCTTGTTTACACACTTGGCTTTATAATCGTTCCATCTTGGGTGAATTTTTTGCCCGGGGGGAATGGTTGGTGTTGAGTTTACACCGATTACTGCGAACTCTCCGGCCGCTGCCTTACACTCTATCTGAGGTGTATGTAGAAAATGTTGCCCAAGAATTGCTGAAATTATATCGAGAAAATCAACATTTTTCGATCGTGCCTTTTCAATTAGCCCATTCACAAACTACCGAGGAAAAAACCCATGAACTCCAACTCCAATCTTAATAATCTCGTACAAAATTGGTTAGTTAAACAGTTAGCCGATCAGTTATCTTTGGATGCAAAAACGATTAATGTGACTGAACCTTTAACCCGTTATGGTTTAGATTCGATCGATGCGGTAACGATGGTGGGTGATCTGGAAGATTGGGTCGGTCAAGAGTTACCTTCTACCCTTTTCTGGGATCATTCTACTATTGAAAAAGCGTCTCTTTTCCTAGTAGAAAACTACGATCTTTCTAATCTTTCCGGTGAGGAAACCCCCGCAGAAGTTGCTCCCGTCGCTGAAAAAGCTGAACCGGCCGTTAGTGGTGGCAAAGGTTGGAGTTTATTCGGTCGTCGTTAATTATCAGTGATCAGTTATCAGTGATCAGTTATCAGTTATCAGTTATCACTGATCAGTTACTCGCTTATCAGTTACGGCATTTCTCTTAAAAATGAAGTATAACCTATAATACTAAATCTGGTTATTAAAGACTGATTATTTATTCCCCTTTTGGCTCTTCTCGATTTTGTCTGATAATTTTTGCTTATGGAATCGTGAAATGCTTATCGGGCAAAACTTTCAGCGCTATTTTGACGGATATTCTATCAGTATAGACCTCGTTTCCACACAGAAACCAGAAGAGCCCCCTTTTTGCCTTTTGCATGAGCAGAAAACGGGTTTCTCCGAGAAACCCGTTTTCTGTGCGTTACTCAACGGATTTAGTATAAGATAACGGCTGTAAATTGAAATATACAAAAAAGGGCGATCGCTTGATCGCCCTTTTCTCCTACTAAATAACAAAAATTATCTCAAGATATACACCAGTAAAAACAGGATAATCCAGACCACATCGACGAAATGCCAGTATAATTCTGCTGCTTCCACACCAAAGTGAGATTGACTAGAATAGTGGTCTTTTTGACGAGAACGCCAGAGGACAGATAGAATTAGCACTAAACCAAAAGTAACGTGGAGACCGTGGAATCCAGTTAAGGCATAAAAAGCGCTGGTGAAAACATTAGTTGTCAGACCGAATTCAGCGTGATAATATTCGTATCCTTGACCACAAAGGAAGATAATTCCCATCAGGGCAGTAATACCGAACCACAATTGTAAACCGGCATTATTATTTTGTTTAATCGCCTTTTGTCCTATGTGCATAACAAAACTACTGGACACCAGAATAATCGTGTTAATTGTCGGTAGGGTTAACTCTAATTCTGGCGTGCCGGCGGGAGGCCAAACGGGTAACATGGTACGGTAGAACAAGAAAGCGGCAAATAAGCCTAAAAAGATGGAACTTTCCGCCACTAGAAACAAAACCACACCGAATAAGCGATGATCCGGGTGGCCATGATGCCCGTGTTCCACCGTTTCGTGATGATAATTGACAGAGAGTTGAGAATCTTCGAGCGTTGAACCTTGCATGATTGAATGTCCTTAGTTTACACGGGAGACGGGGAGCTTTTTCTCAGTGATCAGTAAACAGTAAACAGGGCTCTTCGTTACTTGGTATGGTTCGATAGGGGGGCATAAATCGACTAAATCCTTATCTGGCAAGAGTTCTATTGATTAGTTCGCTCTAGATCAAAAACAATTGACAAAAATCGCCAAATATCTTTCTCTATAAGGGGTTCATCTCTTATAATCCTGTCCGTTGCATAACACAAACCGAAGAACCGTAAACAGTAATTAGTGAACTGAAAACTCACATCTGATAACTGATAACTGATAACTGATAACTGATAACTGATTATTGCGATTCGGCGCCCACTTCGGCGAGGAGATCTTGTACTGATTCCGCTGCTTCTGATTCCTCCAGATCAATACCGTAATCGTAGGGGCCGGACCAAAGAATCGGCATTTCCTCGAAATTCTCGATAATTGGGGGAGAGGAGGTTTGCCATTCTAGGGTTAAAGCGCGCCAAGGATTACGACCGGCGGGTTGACCTTTAAAGGCACTCCAGACCATATTAATAGCAAAGGGAATACTCGATATACCGAGAATATAAGCCCCTGCGGTACTAAGAACATTTAAATCCTGAAACTGCACATCATACAGGGCAATACGACGGTTCATACCCAATAATCCCAATTCGTGCATCGGCATAAAAGTTAAATTCAAACCGATAAAACTGAGAACAAAGTGGATACGACCGAGAGTCTCGTTATACATCCGTCCGGTCATTTTCGGGAACCAATGGTAAACGGCAGCAAACAGGGCCATTGCCGTACCACCAAATAGTACATAATGGAAGTGACCGACGACAAAATAGGTATCGTGGACGTGGATATCGAAGGGAACAGAAGCCAACATAATCCCGGTCAAACCACCGATGAGGAAGGAAGACAGGAAACCGATCCCAAATAATAAAGACGTATTGAGACTGAGTTTACCCCCCCAAAGAGTGGCACACCAACTAAAGATTTTAATGCCCGTGGGAACGGCGATTAACATGGTTGCCGCCATGAAAAACATCCGTAACCAACCAGGGGTGCCGCTGGTGAACATATGGTGGGCCCAAACGATTAAACCCAAGAAACAGATGGTGAGACTGGAATAAGCGATCGCTCGATAACCAAAAATCGGTTTGCGGGCGTGAACCGGTAATATCTCCGATATCGTGCCGAAAAAGGGCAAGATCATGATATAAACGGCAGGATGGGAGTAAAACCAGAACATATGCTGATAAACGACCGGATCGCCGCCGCCGGCGGGGTTAAAAAAGCTCGTGCCGGCGATTAAATCAAAGGACAAGAGAACGAGAGCAGAAGCGAGAACGGGGGTGGAAAGCAGTACCAGAGTCGAGGTGGCCAGCATTGCCCAACAAAATAGCGGCATACTGTACAAATCCATCTCAGGAATTCGCATTTTCAGGATCGTGGTGATGAAATTAATCGAGCCTAAAATCGAAGAAGTCCCGATCAATAAAAGGCTCAAAATCCACAATTCTTCGCCCCATTTGCCGCTAATTAAGCTTAAAGGTGGGTAGGAAGTCCAACCGGACTGGGGTGCGCCGACAAAGAAACTGGATAATAATAGCAGCCCGCCGGGGGGATTAAGCCAGAAAGCCACAGCGTTAAGACGAGGAAAAGCCATATCTTCCGCCCCAATCATCAGGGGAATGAGATAATTGGCAAAACCCGCCCCAACCGGAACGATCCAAAGAAAGATCATGATCGTTCCGTGCATGGTCATGAATTGGTTATATAGTTCTGGGGAGACGAAATCGGGGTCGGGAGTGGCTAATTCTGTCCGCAGCACTTCCGCGAAAGCACCGCCAATAAAGAAGAAAAGAAAGGCAGTCACCAGATATTGAATACCGATGACTTTATGATCGGTGCAGAAAGTAAAGTAATCTGTCCACTTGCGGTGATGGATCACCTCGGGAACGGTTGCTGGGGTGGTTATTTCCGTTGATGCTGTCATAATGCCAAGATTTTAGATGACAAGAAAAATTACATTTGCTGCTGATGGGCAACTTGGGCGAGGATTTCAGCGTCGATGCCCATTTCTTCGGTGTAGGGGGTCAAATATTGACTATCAGAGCGATCTTTAGTGGTCATGGCTACAGTTCGATCGCTGTCAACTTCGGCGATTGTATTATCCTGCACCCATTGGTCGTAATCCGCTTGGGAGTGAACCACAAAGCTAGATTTCATGCCGCCGTGATAGGCCCCGCAAAGTTCCGCACAAATGATCGGATATTGACCAATTTGGTTGGATGTGAACGATAAAACCGTTTCCTGTCCGGGGATAACGTCCTGTTTTAGACGCAATTGGGGAACCCAGAAAGCATGGATCACATCCCCTGCTTCCATATTCAGTTGCACGGGGCGATTGACGGGAGCGTGCAGTTCCCCGGAAACAATGCCAGTTTCGGGATAGGTGAAGATCCAAGCGTATTGAATGCCTTTAACATTGACCACTAGGGGGGGAACTCCTTCACCATCGTAGGAATTGCCGATACCTAGGGCTACTCTGCGATCGCCGCCCAGGGCCATCATCGTGCCGTGGTGGTGACCGTGGTGGGCGATTTCTCCTTTGCCACCCTTGGAAATCAAGGGATCGAGACCGCCGATATTGTTATAAATCTCGAAGCTATAGACGGCAAGGATAAAAACGATTACCGTCGGGATGGCTGTCCAGAAGATTTCTAGGGGTACATTGCCCTCCACTGCCGGCCCGTCGGTTTGATCCCCCGGTTTACGGCGAAAGCGAATCACTATATAGATAATCACGCCTTCAACTATTAAAAATAGTCCCGTGGCGATGGTCATCATCAGATTAAAGATATTATCTATCTCCTGAGCATCTTCGGAAGCGGCCACAGGCATTAAGCCATGATTTTGGCCATACCAGAGACTAATTAAGGTCAAGGCGATCCCGAGTACGAGCGTCAGGATACTGCTGGGAATTTTCACGGTCTTTTCAATATTTTCAATAGTGGCTACTTATTCAAGGCTAAAACATGATTCCCCTATAGATGGGAAATTTAACCAGCATCTTCTGAGAATTTTATCTTTTCTTTGGGATCGTTTTCAGGGAAAGTATTTTAAATAACTAATTTTTATATCTTATTCTGAGTTTATGTAAACAAATGTAACGGAAATGGCCAGAAATCTAAAGAATATCTAAAAGGTTTTACCTGTCGTAAAAAAACTCATTCACAGTGATAACTAACTGGCAAACCAAGCCAGTATCTTTGATGACAGACTCCTTGAGAACAGGCAAACCGATGACCGAATCTGTTTTTAACCCGACACCCCTAAGAGAAACTGGTAATATTCAGGTGTGGATGCGCCGCTTAGTCTGGAAAATTGCGATCGCTACTTTCGCCCTCATGGTAGTGGGTGCTGCCACCAGAGTTATGAACGCCGGTTTAGCTTGTCCCGATTGGCCGCTGTGTTACGGTCAATGGATTCCCAGTCAGCAGATGAATCTACAGGTATTTCTGGAGTGGTTTCATCGTCTCGATGCCTCTTTGATCGGGTTTAGTACGCTCGCTCTCGTCGGTCTGTCTTGGTGGTATCGTCGCCATCTTCCCCCTTGGCTGTTCCCCTCTGCGATCGCTGCTTCGGCTTTAATTCTCCTGCAAGGAGTCCTGGGAGGATTAACCGTGACCCAATTACTGCGATTTGACATCGTAACCGCCCATTTAGCCACAGCTTTGCTCTTTTTTGCCACCCTAATCGTCATTGCTATCGGTCTGACTCCCTACCGTGGCACAGGTACGGTCGGGAAACTAACTGGGATGGGAATGGTCGCCACCGGTCTAGTTTATCTGCAATGTCTCCTCGGCGGTCTCGTCGGTTCCCGTTGGGCTGCCCATCAGTGTTTAACGGTTTCCCAACTCTGCACGGTGATGAATAGCCACATTATCGGGGTTTTTCCCGCCACTATCTCGGTTTTAACTCTAGTTTTCTTCGCTTGGCGAACTGCCGCTATCCATCCTCTCCTCAAAAAACTAGCTTTTAGCGCCGGGGGATTAGTCGCCCTACAGGTGTTTTTGGGCGTTGCCACCCTGAAACTGCATCTACAGGTGGAACCCTTAACCATTACCCACCACAGCATCGGTGCGCTATTGGTGGGAACCCTCGTCGCTTTTACCACTTTCGCCCTTCGCGATCGTTCTTTCGCTCCTAAGTAACTAGACACAATTAATTGCACATATCTAACCGCCTCTTGCCTATTGCCCATCCTAACCAATAAGTTAATTTTGTCCCATTACTTATAAGCCATCTCTAAGGATTTAATCACGATGACTGGAACTCAAGCCCTTCGCCACCACGATAATTTTTTACAAGTCGCTAAAAGTTATTATCAACTCACCAAACCCCGAATTATTCCTCTACTGCTGATTACCACGGTTGCTTCTATGGAAATCGCCTCTAAAGGTCAGGTTTCCCCCCTCTTACTCTTTCTTACCCTCCTCGGTGGCACTCTCGCCGCTGCCGCCGCTCAAACTTTAAACTGCATCTATGATCGCGACATCGATCACACCATGCTTCGCACCCGCGCCCGTCCCATTCCCTCCGGTCGCGTGCAACCCCTCCACGCCCTCATTTTTGCCCTCGTTTTAGCCTCCCTTTCCCTAGCAATTTTTGTCTTTTTTGTCAATACTTTGAGCGGATTTTTAGCAATGACCGGCATCGCATTTTATATGCTGATTTATACCCATCTGCTCAAGCGTCATAGTATCCAAAATATTGTTATCGGTGGCGCGGCTGGCTCGATTCCTCCCCTAGTCGGTTGGGCGGCAGTAACGGGCGATCTCGGTTGGATTCCCTGGATTTTATTCGCAATTATTTTCCTTTGGACTCCTCCCCATTTTTGGGCTTTAGCTTTAATGATCAAGGATGATTATGCAGAAGTGGATATCCCGATGATGCCCGTAGTTAAAGGGGAAGAAGCCACTAGCGATCAGATTTGGCTCTATACTTTAATCGTCGTTCCTTTCACTTTCCTCCTGATTTATCCCTTGGCTGCCTGTGGTGTGGTTTATGGTGTAGCGGCTTTAATTTTAGGGTTTGTTTTCCTGAAAAAAGCTTGGCGATTAAAACAGAATCCTTTTGAGCGGGACATCGCTCGATCGCTGTTTAAATATTCCATTCTTTACATGATGTTATTATGTACAGCTATGGTGATCGATAGTTTACCCATGACCGCTCGTCTCCTCGCTACAATTGGCAGTTTATTTTCCTTTAGTTAATCTCAGTTTTGCTTGTTAAGTCTTTACACCTTTTCCTCTGGCAGGGGAGGGTTTTTTATTACAGTTAGCCGTCAGCCTTGAATCAGTTATCAGTTATCAGATTTGAGTTTTAAGTGAGCAGTATAGAACTCTTGCAAATTAATTATATGTTATAATGGGGGCTTAACTAGGGTTTGCTGAAAAAGTCGCTCAAAGAATTATGCTATTGAGTGCCAATAATTTGTCGCCCAAGTGATAAGTTTTACTTGAGTAAAATAACTTTTAACATAATTTTTATTAAAGCGTTGTCGGTATTTTAGTTCATTTGTTCGCAGAAAAATCAAGAAAGACAAAAAAAGCCCAAAAAACTGCCGAAGCAGTCGGGAAAGATTGACAACCAAAAAGGTAATAGCAATGGACGTTTCTGAAGTTTCAGGTAGTTTTGTCGTAAGGATTCAGGTCATACAAAAAGCAGTCAAACCCATGCTGTGTAAGCATTAAATGAAGCTGTATATAGGAGAGAAGAATTGACGGGAATAAAACGAAGTCCTACTCAAGTGAGGAAATTCTTAAAATCAATGGGAATGAAATGTATAAAAGTAGGTTCTCTTCCTTCTAAAGCTGACCAGGATGAACAAGAAGACTACAAAG
>NZ_JADBSZ010000159.1:0-8063 GCF_020246425.1 Microcystis sp. M079S1 | reverse complement strand
GGGTGCCGATAGGCGGGGGGATCCCCCTTGATAAGGGGGGTGCCGATAGGCGGGGGGATCCCCCTTGATAAGGGGGGTGCCGATAGGCGGGGGGATCCCCCTTGATAAGGGGGGTGCCGATAGGCGGGGGGATCCCCCTTAATAAGGGGGGCTGACGATTTTAACACCTACCTACTTAGCTTGCCGTAACAAGGGAAAATTGCTAGTTTTTGTCTGTGGCAGAAAATACAGACGAAGCACTGATCACCAGCTGACTTTGCCTTGGAGCTTGCTAATTTTTCCCTGACCGATTCCCGATACTCGATCCAAATCTTCTAGGGAAGTAAAGGGTTTTTGTTGCCGGGCAGCGATAATTTTTTCGGCTAATTTGCCACTGATACCGGGTAAAGTATCTAATTCTTCTTTGGTGGCGGTGTTTAAATTAATTAAGCGATCGCTTTTAATTGTTACAGATTGGGGGCAGTTTTTTCTATCTTGTTCGATCCGATTTTTAATAGTTTCCGGCAGTCCTAATTTAGCGGTACGGTAAAGATATTGAAATTCTCGATCGAAATGAGCGGCAACGGTGGGATTATCGATAATAACTAAAGCTTCATCGTTTTGGTGGTTAGCGGCTCTTGACCAATTATGAGAACCAGTAATCACAATTTTATCATCGATTAAACCGAATTTATGGTGTAATTTATCTCCCGGGGCTAGAACGGGAACTCCTAGGGTATTAATTGGGTTTTGCCAAGGCTGATTATCTGGTTCATAACGACATTTATTACTGAGAGCAACTCCTAATAAATCTAATCCTTCGCTATAGTATCGGAAGGCAAAACTAGGATCAATTAAAGCTTTAATTTCTATCCCTTTTTGATGTCGTTGGGCGAGAATATTAGCTAGAGGCTGTTCCGTCAGGACAAACAGGGCTAAATTCACGGATTTTTCAGCTTTATTTAAAGTTTCACCGATCAGACCATTGCTAGTAATTGCCCAGGGATAAGTAGTAGAATCGGGGGAAAATTTTACCGTCAGACTACTATTACCGATAGTAATTTTTTGCGTTTTTCTTTGGGGTTTATCTAACCCAAATTTAGGCCGATATTCCCTTCCCCACATCAGATTAAATTCTCTTTGAAAAACTCTAGCTAGTGGGGGATTATTAATGACTAATAAGTGATTGGCATTCCCGACAGTTTGGGGATTAGAAAAGTCTCCATGAATATCACTTAAGGTGTAGTTAGCTGAACTGATTAAAGTAGTGTAATTATCAATAACCATGAATTTATGGTGCATTAACCCGCTACCTTTTGAGCGATCTGCCCTATCATCAATTAGGGGAATGCCAGCTTTTTTGAGGATAGTAATTGCATCTCTTTGGGCGATTTCCTCTGGAGTTAATTTACCATCGCGATTTATGTCAACTAAATCAAAAAGGTTTTGATAACGTTCCTGTTCTCGATCGCTTGATTGTTCTTGATTTTTAGCTAAACTATTAATAGGTTTATTGTAAATATTTTCGAGAATAACCCTAACTTTAATTCCCTGTTGCTGACGCTCCACTAAAGCTTGAGCGATGGCGGGTAAACGTAACTCTTGCACCGCTAGATCGATCGAACTTTTTGCCGAGTTGATATTATCAATAATAACCTGTTCTAAATTATCCCCCGGGCGATTAATTTGGCGATAGGGATCGGTATAATTTGAACCCTGGGCTTGATTATAATTAAAATAGACTTGAATATATTGATCTTGGGGCAAGGGTTGGGGACGATTTTGGATAACATTCAGAGAATGACAGCCCCCCAAAAGAAAAACTGTTCCTAACAAAAATCCTAACTGTCCCATAGGCCGAATTTTTTTTAATCTCAATTTATCTATTGCCATTTTTGTCCACATAATTATCATTACCCTAGGATTCAGGAGGGAATTTTTACCTAAGGAGGTTCTCGGAAATCGGTATGTACTAAATTGATTATAATCAATCCTGATTCTAGATTGAAGACGATGGCTTTGTCTTTGATTGCTTAAATCGCTGACCAAAGATGTGACATCTAGTTAGGGAATTTTGTTATAATCTGGGGAACAATAGCACTGTTCTTCTAGATTTGGGTTTTACCATGACTGAACTTTTACCCCAATGCAGTAATCTGGCTGGTAATGTTAACAGTATAATTGAACTATTCAAAGGCGAATCCTCTCTCCGCAATCAACAGGATACCAGCAAGATAGAAATTGCCCTACAAAAAGCCATTTCTCCCAAATTTGAAATCGTTTTTGCCGGTGCTTTTAGTGCCGGGAAATCAATGTTAATCAATGCACTTTTAGAGCGAGAATTGCTGTATAGTGCCGAAGGACACGCAACGGGTACAGAATGTTATATTGAGTACGCAGAAGCTGATGAGGAAAGAGTGGTTTTAACCTTTCTCAGCGAAGTAGAAATTCGTACTTTAGTCGATACCGTCTGTCAAAATCTGCAATTAACTAATCCCAGTAACATTAATTCCCCCGAATACTGTAGTCAGTTAAACCAATACTGTCAAAAAATTATCGAACAGGAAGGGGGAGAAGGCAAATCCGAGCGAGCTAAACAAGCTCAGGGTTTAAAATTATTAATTGAAGGATTTACTCAAAATCGTGAGCGGATCCATACGCTGCATAATGCCACCTATTCCATGGAACAATTTCACTTTTCTAATTTAGCAGAAGCGGCAAGTTTTGCCCGTCGTGGTAGCAATAGCGCCGTCTTAAAACGTCTAGAATATTACTGTCATCATCCTCTCCTTAAAGATGGTAACGTTTTGGTAGATTTGCCCGGTATTGATGCGCCAGTCAAAAAAGATGCCGCATTAGCCTATCGTAAAATAGAGCATCCTGATACTTCGGCAGTGGTTTGTGTTTTAAAGGCTGCTTCTGCGGGAGAATTAGCCACAGAAGAAACGGAATTACTCGAAAAAATTCGCTCTAATGCTGGTATTCGTGATCGAGTTTTTTATGTTTTTAACCGCATCGATGAAACCTGGTACTCAGCCCAACTAAAACAGCGTTTAGAAAACCTAATTCAAACGCAATTTCGTGATACTTCCCGCATTTACAAAACCAGCGGACTTTTAGGTTTTTATGGGTATCAGGTGAAAAATCAAACCAATATTAATCAGCGTTATGGTTTAGATTCTATCTTTACCGAAAGTGTTAAAAATTTAGGAGGAGAAGAAGAAACACCGCAATTTGTCAGCGAGTTTAATAACTATTGTGCCAACTCCGGTAAATTACTGGCAACTCCCTTTAAAGTTTCCATCCACGGTTATGAAACTCCTAATAAAAATTACTTCCGAGTTTTAAGCGAGTGGGGAACTCCTTTACTAGAGCAGTTAATTGCTGATAGCGGTATCGAAGAATTTCGCAGGGCAATTACTCGTTATCTCACCGAAGAAAAACGCCCGCAATTGTTTGCAACTTTAGCCGATGATTTACAATCTCTCTGCATTACTCTCAAAAATTATTATCAAGGGATTTATAGTGATTTAGAAAGTCAACCACGAGAAATTGAGGCGATGAAAGCTCTGGAGTTAAATCACCTCAATCAAGAGTTAAAGGAAGTGGGAGAGAAATTAACTAAACATATCGATGGTTATGTCAATGCTGTCGTGGTTAATAGCGATGAAAACTTTGAGGAAGACTTTAAGAAACTGAAAGCGAGAATGGTATCAAGATTGGATGAGTTATTAAATACTTTTTCTGTTAAAAATGCTTACTCGCAAGCGACTTTAACTCATCCTCGAAATGCTACAGCACCTTTATTAGCAGTATTAGTGGAAGCTTTTTATTATCTGTCTAACCAGCTAGAAGATGTGTTAATTGAGGAGTCAACCAGTTTAATTAGTCGCTTTTGTCAGCGTCTTTTAGATGCGGTAAGACAAGGTGATTATTATCGACAAATTTACCGCTTATTAGGCAATGATGGCCACCTAGAAAGTCAGCTAAAACAGCTAGAATTGCAGTTAATTCATGCCTTGATTTCCGAAGCAAAAACTGAGTGTGATCGCTATGTACGAGAAAATCATAATTTTTACAACGAAGGCACTTTTTCGATCTTTCAATTTCGGCAAACTGTGCAACAAACTGCCCAAGGTTATGACTGTGAAAGTATTCTTGCTGCCGAACCTGCTATCCGTCAATTACTTAAGTTAGATTTTGAGCCAAAAGTATCAGCAACAATTCATAAAAACTTCCGCCAAACTGTTAATAATACTCTGAAAAATCAATTGATACCAATGGCAAAAAAACAAGCGGATACTATTCTACAACAGTTCAATCAAGCTCGTTCTTATCTAGAACAAACTTTAGAACAGGAAGCGGCGGAAAAAATTGCGAATAATGCCCGCAAACAGGAAGAAATTCACCAAAAAATTGAGGATTATAACCAAGCGATAAACTCTCTCAATACTTGTTTAACTGCTATGGGTTTACAGAAAAATCATTTACCTATAATTGGTGAACAAGAATTAGAGATTGTCCCTGAAGTTGTTAATGACTCCAGCAATTAATATGGGGAGTGGGAAGGTGGGAAGTGGGGGGAAACAATCCATCTATTAAAAACGGATTTGGTGTCAAAGCAAAAAATTAATTAAAATTAAACCTCATCGGGGGATAAGCGATCGAAGTCTTGTTATTCTTAAACTGGTAGGTTTTGGGATTTTTCTAGGCCCGCAGCTTAACCCGATCAACCGATAACCGATAGAGGGGTGCAGAATGGGAGAATGGTTAGATTTTACCGATGAAGTGGTCACTGTTAATGGCAAAGGTGAGGAAATTAAACGGGAAAAAGTCACTAATCGAGGTTATAAATATTTTTTCAGCAAAAAAACCTTTTTAGAAATGATTTCTATCCCTAGCGGTCAATACCTCATCGGTGCGCCCAAAAGCGAGTTAGGCTGGAAATTGAGTCAAAGTCCCCAATCTCCGGTTAATATTCAGGCTTTTTGTCTGAGTCGCTACCCAATTACCCAACGACAATGGCGCGAGGTGGCAAAATTAGAACCAGTAAATATTGAACTTAATCCCTATCCGGCCCATTTTGAAGGTTACGATCGCCCCGTAGAACAAATTAACTGGTGGGAAGCGGTGGAATTTTGCGATCGCCTATCCCGTCTCACGGGACTGAATTATCGTTTACCCGCAGAAAAAGAATGGGAATACGCTTGTCGGGGGGGTACATCAACCCCTTTTCACTTTGGCCCGACAATTTCCACGGATTTAGCCAACTATTCCGGGGTGGACTGGGATTATGGCGGCAAAGTGTGCAGTTATGGTCGTTATGGGGAAGGTCGACTAGGATGCGATCGCAGGGAAACCACACCGGTAGGAATGTTTGCCGTCGCTAACCCTTTCGGACTCTACGACCTGCACGGAAATGTCAGGGAATGGTGTGCAGATTACTGGCGCGATAACTACGAAGCAGCCACAATAGAAGATAGGGACAGACGAGTTTTACGGGGGGGTTCCTGGAATGACAGCCCCAACAAGTGTCGCTCGGCCTACCGGGTCAAATTTCTGGCTACTGCTGGACTCTATGATATCGGTTTTCGTGTCGTTAGCGATAATTCTCCTTAAATCTGAAAACCGATCACTGATTACCGGTGACAGGGAGGTGAAAAAATTGAACATAGAACTACCCCAGCAAATAATCAGCGAATTTTGTCAGAAATGGCAGATATCTGCAATGTGTTTATTCGGATCGGTTTTGCGGGAAGATTTTCGTCCAGATAGCGATATTGATATACTGGTCAGTTTTCAAGATAGTGTTTCTTGGGGACTTCTGGAGTTTTCGAGGATGAAACGGGAATTAGAGAATTTATTGGGACGGAAAGTTGATTTGCTAACGAAAAAATCGATCGATCAGAGTCATAATTGGATTCGTCAACGAGAGATTTTAGGGACAGCGCAAGTGATTTATGTGGCGGGATAAGGCTTTTTTACTAGATATTGTCCGAGCAGGTCAATTAGCTCAATAATTTGCCGAGCAACTGGCAAAATTTGCAGGTGTTTGTCAGAAAAATTTTTAAAATGTACCGATACTCGATCGAGAGTTAGAATTGATTTTAGAGACAATAAAGGTGATTTAACCAAATGATTGCTAACTTTGACCATAACTATCTTTCCCCGGAAGATTATTTAGCAACGGAGAGAATAGCCAAGGATAAACACGAATATATTCGCGGTCAAACCTACGCCATGGCTGGTGCAAGTAAAGCCCACGGTATGATTATTATCAACTTAGCCACACTTTTAAAAAACCGGCTGCGGGGTAGTGGTTGTCTTGTCTATGCCACAGATATGAAAGTTTGTCTAGAAATAGCTAATAGTTATTTTTATCCCGATCTTGTGGTCACTTGCGACTCGCGAGATAATCAGTCTTTCTCGGAAGATTTTATCCGTTATCCGCGCTTGATTGTAGAAGTATTATCCCCCACTACGGCTGCCTTTGCTCGCAACGCGCTCGCGAAGCGAGATCGGGGTGATAAATTTGCCGACTATCGTTCCCTTGAAACTTTAGAAGAATACGTTCTTATCAGTCAAGAACGCATCAGTGTGGATTGTTTTCGTCGCAATGACGAAGGATTCTGGGTTCTTTATCCCTACAGCAAAGGAGCAGATATTTATCTAGCTAGTATCGATTTTCACTGTGCGATCAAATCTTTATATGAAGATATAACAGAAATCTGTTAAAAAATCAGATCAGTTTTTTTCTGTTTACTATTTACTTTTTACTTGATTAATGCTTGTCATCCTCTCCGCTATTATTCCAGTGGGTTTTATCATCCTCATCGGTGTGATAGCAGGAAAAATTCTCACTGTTGAAGTGCATTCCCTTTCCCAAATCACGGTGTATATTCTTGCCCCCGCTTTGGTAATTGATGGACTCTATCACACCACTTTATCCGGCAGCAATATCGGTTTAATTCTCCTAGGCTTTGCCCTTATTTCACTGGTAATGGCGATTGTCGTCGAAATTATGGCCTATTGTCTCAGTCTCGATGATGATACCCGCAAAAGCCTCATGGCTGCCGCCGTGATGCCCAATAACGGTAATATGGGTTTACCGGTGGCTAGTTTCGCCCTGGGTGCGGCTGGACTGGAAAGAGCGATAATCTATATGATTGGCTCTAGTATTCTTTTATTTGGTATTAGTCCCGCTTATTTGCGAGGAAAAAGCTTTCTTTCAGGATTTCGCTTAGTTTTTCGCTTGCCCTTAATCTGGTCAATTTTTATCGGCATTAGCTTTCAAACTTTCTCTTTTCATCTTCCCCTGCAATTAGATAAAAGTATTAGCTATCTAGGAGAAGCGGCAATTCCTTTGGCTTTAATTATCCTAGGTATCCAATTATCTCAGCAAAAATTAGCGATCGGTAAATTAGAATTATTAGGGTCCTGTTTGCGTCTTTTAGTCGCTCCTCTTTTGGCATTTGCGATCGGCAGTAGTTTAGGATTAACTGGTATGGATCTAAAAATTCTCATCCTACAAAGTGCCATGCCCACCGCCGTTAATACCGTCATTTTAGTCACAGAATTCGGTGGTTCAGCCGCTTTAATGGCCCGCACAGTTGTGGTCACTACCCTTGCTAGTTTTCTGACTATTCCTTTCTTTCTTTGGTTATTAAAAGTCTATTTATAGCAGTTATCTTAAGGGTGAGGTGCGAAGTTTTCGTTTTGTTAACTGTTGACTGAAAAAAGCTCCAGCACTCCCTTTTCCCTTCTCCACAACTCCCACTCTGCAATAACTACTGGCAGCCAGAAATACGTTGGGTTCATATCATACTTTGTGCTTTTTGTCAAAAAAACTTTTTTTTTGCAATAAAACTACACAAAAAAAAGATCATCGTTGTGGGTGAAATTGACTGATTTACCCGTCCTAATTAGGATCACCTTGTAGGTGTGGCAAGGGTTTCAACCATTGCTGTCCAAAAAAGCACAGAATAACCCATTATGAAATTCAGTAAAATCGCTGTAACCATCATAACATCGTTGTTAAATAAAAATCTTTCTCAATTAATTCTTAAGAATTTGTAAATATTGCG
>NZ_JADBSZ010000158.1:0-3559 GCF_020246425.1 Microcystis sp. M079S1 | reverse complement strand
ATCCCGAATTGCTTCTAGTAATCTTAAAACTCCCACACCCACAGCATCAACGGTGTATTCTGGGGCATCAAAACTAACTCGCACATGGGATTGGGCCCCTAAATTATACACTTCTACCGGTTGCACTTGTTCGAGGATACGCCGCAGGGTCGTCCCGTCGGTGAGGTCGCCATAATGAAGAAATAATTTAGTATCGGGCTGGTGGGGGTCAGTGTAGATATGATCGATGCGATCGGTGTTAAAAGTTGAAGTACGACGGATGATACCGTGGACTTGATAGCCTTTTTCTAATAATAATTCGCTCAGATAGGAACCATCTTGACCGGTGATGCCGGTAATGAGGGCGCGTTTAGCTTCAGTCATCAGTAATTTGCCTAATCGGAAAGAATAAATACTCTGACTGCTTATAGCACACTTTAGCCCCTCAGGACAAGTTTGGCTAGGTTGAGAGGGGACAAAAAGATGAATTGATTTTTTATCAGGTCCCCAGAGAGCCTAAATTGTTCTGACAATTTTCTCGAAATTTTCTGACCTGAAATTCCTTGACTTTGAGTAATTGATAATTATCTTTTCCCATGGCTAGGGAAAATTTGGCTTCGGTGTCATCAAGTAAATTTTTGGAGATAGCTTTCCACTGTTCTTGTGTTTGCCAATGGACAACGATAATTAATTCTTCCTCGATGGCGGGATTAATCCAAAGCTCCTTACCTAAAAAACCAGGTTGTTTTGCTAAAAACTTTGTCCAAATTTCTTGATCTTTTTGGATAAATTTTTCCCTAGCTTCGGGTTTAACTTGAAATTCTAACCACTCAATGACCATAGTAATTATCTCCTATTTTTTGGTTTTCATCAAGAATTCTTCTGTGAGTTTCATAAAAGCTTTGGAACCACTAGAAGAGGGCATAGCTGCCACCACAGGCACGAACATATCAACAGCTTTAGCTACATTAACATCCATAGGAATCGCATTAGCAAAAATTTGATGGGCTTGAAAATCCTGTTGTACCCGGCGCATGACTTGATTATAGTAGCGACTGAGTAAACCACCACCGGAAAGAATAAAAACTATACCGAGTAAACCGGGGTTAATCGGTTCGGTTTCTTGATGACTAGCTTTGAGTTTAACTATTCTTCTTTCTAATAGCTGAATGCCGACAATTGATAAAGGTTCGGGACGGGCAGGTAGTAAATAAAAATGACTGCTACATAGACCACTACGAGTTAAAAGATTATAGCCCGGAGCGCAATCCATGATAATATAATCGTAACGGTCTTGAATGGGATCAATGATTTTTTTAATTAGGATTCTTTCCAGGTTATTCCAAGCATGATCAAAGCCTAAATCTTCCTGTAAAATTGCTTGATGGTGCAGGGTTTCTGAGACGACATATTCATCATAAAGTTCGATGTCTCCCGGCAGTATATCTAAGCCTTGTATTTCACAGACTGAAGGGACAATAATATCATCAATAGTTAATTTATTGTAGGGATTGGGTTTGATAATTGCTTCTAATAAATAGCTTAAAGTGCGTTTTTTGCGACGCAGTTGAGCGAATTCATGGGGAGACATTAAGCTAAGAGTCGCACTGATTTGAGCGTCTAAATCGAGGACAAGGACTCGTTTTTGCTGAAATTTAGCTAAACAGGTGGCAAGGTTGACGGTAAGGGTAGTTTTTCCTACTCCTCCTTTCATGTTAACGGTGCTGATGACAGTGGCCATTATGGGAATTCCTTTCTAGTTAACCGATGGAATATCTCGACGTAAAACTTGCCCGTTGGGAGCCATAATCAAAGGAGGTAAACTGGTAATATTGATCGCCTCTTGGGTTTTCATGTCGTAGGTGGTGTAAACTGTTTCCTGTTGATTGGGATTAATATCGACAATTGTTAAGGTTTTTCTGGGCGCTTGTTCACTGTTCAATAACCGTCGCGGTCCACTGCCTAAAGCTCCTGCGTGTAATAATTGTAATTGCCCCCGTTTACCCGGATAGTAAGCGTGAGCGTGACCACTAATATAAGTATGCACCTGATAGCCCTCTAAAAACGCTCTTAATTGCTCGGCATCGGCTAAATAATCCCCCGGTCGATTTCTGCCCACGGCAATACCGTAGAGGGGTAAATGACCGATTACTAGCCGCATTTTAGCATTTTTAGCGTCAGTACTACTCAAGTTTTTTGCCGCCCAATTTAGTTGTTGCCCAGAGATTAAATGAGTGGAGGCATCCCAAACCAGATAGAATATACCATTTTGAGTGAAGGTATAATAAAAAGGAAAGCCGGTTTTATCGATAAAATTTAAACTTGTATGATGTTGGGGGTTTTGCCAATAATCCATGGCTAATTGTCTCTCTTTAGCATAGATAAATTTTCCCGCCGATAAAGCTCCAGAAGCGTCATGATTACCGATGGTAAAAGCAAAAGGTATTTTAGCAGCTCGCAGGGGCGCGGCGATATGGCGATCAAAGGCTGACCACATGGCGTTAATTGCTGCCGCTGTCAAGCTGCTTTTTTGTCCTGCCACCATGTCGCCGCCACAGAGGACCAGATCGGGTTTATGATTGATAATTAAGGGGATAGCTCGATCGATTTCGGGATCGTAAGTAGTGGAACCGTATTGACTATTAAGGTCACTAATCACGATTATCTTGACTTTTTTCGCCTTTTGTGCTTGTTTAACAGCCGACTCAGGGGGATTTTTGGAAGTAACGGGCTGTAAAATTTGATGAGCGCAAGCTACCAAGCTAAAACCGCCTAAACTGCCACTAATAAGCAAAAATTTACGGCGTTGCATAGGATATCAATCTCGTCTTTAATTGAGGTCACGTCAGTTATTGTAGCAATTTTTGTCCCTTCGAGTGCTTTTTTGTTGATTATTCCAATTAACTATCAGGAGATAACTTGACAATTCTCTTAACTTCTTTTGCGCCTTGGTTATGCCATCACCGGAGTAATTCCTCCGATGATTTGTTAGTATCTATTCAAGATAATTATCCAAAAAAGCTTTTATTTTTGCGTCAACTTCCCGTTAATACCCATCGAGCCAGTGAACGAGTTATCAAAGCTATTCAAGACAAAAAACCCGCTTTAGTTATTTGTTGTGGCATGGCAGAAAGTCGTTATCGTTTAAGTTTAGAATCTCAGGCTAGGAGTAGCACAAAAAAGTTATTGACACCAATTCCTCTTAAGGATTTTGTCAAAGAGCTTGCCTATACCTACATCAGCTATAATGCCGGTCAGTTTGTCTGTGAAGAACTATATTTTCAAGTCTTAAAACATCATCCGAGAGCCTTATTCGTTCATGTGCCGCTTTTAACTGACAAAAATTTTGCTATTATTCAAAGGGATTTTCAAAAAATTATCACTAAGTAGGGTCTGCTGAAAAAGTTTGTTGGTGGGGGCAGGGTGTGGGGTGTGGGGTGTGGGGTGTAGGGTTTTCCCGATTTTGAGGTAGTCAGTTACCTAAAATTCAGGGAAAAAGTCCCTGAATTTTACCCGCGATCACTCCAATGGTCAGCACTTTTTGAGGGGAAAAAAGTCTAAAAACCTTATCCAACAATGT
>NZ_JADBSZ010000157.1:0-3958 GCF_020246425.1 Microcystis sp. M079S1 | reverse complement strand
GAATCCTTATCTGGCAAGAGATTTAATTGATTAGTTCGCTCTAGAGCAAAAACAATTGACAAAAATCGCTAAATGCCTTTCTATATAAGGGTTCCATCCCTTATAACCCCCGTCCATTGCATAACACAAACCGAAGAGCCAAAAATCTTTCCCTATATTACTCTCAAATAGAGCGATCGCCAGAAAATTTCCGTATAACGTTACAATAAGCCTGTTATGCCGATTCGGGATGGGGAAGTGGGGAGCAGGGAAATTCCACTAAAACCCTAAAACCCAATACCCAAACACCAAAACCTAAAGCTCAACAGCTAAACCCTAACAGCTAACGCACCGATCGAGCGATCAATCATTATTATAGAGACAGTAACAAATATTTATGAAACTTCATGCTTATTAATCGCCTTGGCATCGATCGCGGGAAAAAATTCCTTAAAGAGACTATCTTGTTCGGAAATGACCCTAATCCCGAATTAATTGGCATTTTAGGGGTTTATTTCGTGCAGGGCATTCTCGGACTCTCCCGATTAGCGGTTAGCTTTTTTTTAAAAGACGATTTGGCCTTGAGTCCCTCCCAGATGGGGGCATTAATCGGAGTGGCGGCGATTCCTTGGGTGATTAAACCAGCTTTTGGCTTTCTTTCGGATGGTTTGCCTATTTTTGGCTATCGTCGTCGCCCCTACCTCATTTTATCGGGAATTCTCGGGGTTTTAGCTTGGTTAGCCCTAGCCACTGTGGTGGAGAATGCTTGGCAAGCTACGGCGGCGATCCTGCTTGGTTCCCTTTCTGTCACCATTAGTGATGTCATCGTCGATTCTTTGGTAGTAGAAAGGGCCCGCAGAGAGTCCTTCACTCAATCCGGCTCTCTACAGTCCTTAACTTGGGGAATATCGGCTCTAGGCGGCTTAATTACGGCTTATCTGGGGGGTTGGTTACTGGCACACCTCGGCACTCGTCCTGTCTTCGCTCTTACGGCTATTTTTCCCCTGATTGCCTCAGCCATGGCGTTTTTAATTACAGAGGAAAAAATCAAGAATAACAATGATTCACAATCAACGCCCAAAGTCAAGGAGCAAATCGGGCAATTATGGTCAGCAATTAGACAAAAATCAATTTTATTACCCACTGCCTTTATTTTTCTCTGGCAGGCTACCCCTAGCGCCGATTCTGCCTTTTTCTACTTCACCACCAACGAGTTAGGATTTGAACCGGAATTTTTAGGACGAGTGCGCTTAGTCACCAGTTTAGCCTCGATCCTGGGCATCTGGGTATATCAACGGTTTTTAAAAGCGATTTCCTTTCGTTTAATTTTGGGTTGGAGTACGGTGATTTCTGCGCTTTTAGGGATGACTACCCTAATCTTAGTTACCCATACTAATCGAGCGCTCGGTATTGACGATCATTGGTTTAGTTTGGGGGATAGTCTCATCCTCACCGTCATGGGACAAATTGCCTTTTTACCCGTCTTAATTTTATCGGCCCGTCTTTGTCCGGTGGGCATTGAAGCATCTCTATTCGCTTTATTAATGTCTATCTGGAATATGTCAGGATTAGTTTCCCAAGAAATCGGCGCTTTATTAACCCATTGGTTGGGAGTCACCGAAACTAATTTTGATAACCTTTGGTTATTGGTGGTGATTACTAATCTCTCTACTCTCCTACCTTTACCCCTAATTAAATGGCTACCTTCTACGGATCCGCAATCTCAGGAAGTCAAGAAAACTTTTCCCCCCGCAGAAGTCTTTGAACATCATGTTACTGGTTCTTTAGCTGAACCTGGTTTTATTCCTGAACTTGTCCCCGAATTAATCGAGACAAGAGATTGACAGTCCAGAAAACGGGTTTCTCAAAGAAACCCGTTTTCTAAGTCAGTTAAGGAAAGGATAATTTGAGCAAGGGAATCAATTAGTTTAGTATTGATTGCAGCAGCAGCTTGACTCATATAGCGTTTACATTGTTTAATAGTCTATTTTTGAATTGGCGATTTATGAGCG
This sequence comes from Microcystis sp. M079S1, assembly GCF_020246425.1. Taxonomy (NCBI): domain Bacteria; kingdom Bacillati; phylum Cyanobacteriota; class Cyanophyceae; order Chroococcales; family Microcystaceae; genus Microcystis; species Microcystis sp. M079S1. Next base: position 1,967 of record NZ_JADBSZ010000157.1, on the reverse strand, counting down.
GTTGTTTCGACTCTGGCAAATCAAGCTAAAGGAGAGTTTTAAACTCTGCCACTGTCAATCCCGCTTGACGAATGATAGATCTCAGTGTTCCCTTAGCCACTTCTCGATGGCCAGGGATGGTGATGCGTCGATAGGGATAGGCTTTTTGTCTGAGTATGATATGACTTCCTCGCTGCCGATCTAATTCGTAGCCAATCTTGCCCAGTGCTTTAACGACTTGGCGACCAGCGATAGGAGGGAGTTCACTCATAATTTAACCTCTACCAGTTCCTCAGAAATTGGTGGTGGAATCGGTTCATTGTGCGCTTCTAGGCTTTCTAGATATAAAGCAATTGCTTCCTGAATGTTGGCGAGTAACTCTTCCCGGGTATTGCCTTGAGAAATACAGCCGGGTAGGGAGGGAACTTCAGCCACATAAATGCCATCTTCATCTTGCTCAATTAAGACGCGATATTTCATGGGTTTGTCCTTGCTTTGAATTGATTGTTCCAGAAAACCCGTTTTCTAAGGGGTTTTGCATTTTTTGTCAGGTTTTTTCTCGCTGTTGTCTTCGTCTTTGACGATTTTCCGCTTCTAAGCGACTAATCGCTTCTTCTAATTGTAATCCAACTAATTCCATCTCTTGACAATTGCGGTGTGCTTTTGCCAAAGTTTGCTTAAGTTGATCAGAATCCCGGGGAAGCTGAGGAACAAAATCCATATTTAACTCCATTCAAGTTTAATTTCTTCGACACTACGCATCAAGGCAGGAATCCGCACTTGGGTTGTCTTAATGACTTCTTCTATAAATCTTAGCAAGTCAGGAGAAATCATCGGTTGAGATTGAGCGGCACGAATTTCTAAGTTTGATAGCTGAGAAAACCGAGATTCTGCTTGGAGGGCAATTTCTGTGAGTTGCTCTAAACTGTCTAGGGTTTCTGCTGTTTCACCAAAACGGTTTAAGATGGCAAATTCTATTTTTGAATTGGCGATTTATGAGCAGTTGTTTTGACTCTGGCGATAATTTTGCCATTTTTCTCAGCTTACCATACTGGCCAATCTACTGATTCCAGTCTAGCGCGAGTTAGCAATCCCTAGCGATCGCCCTAAGTCCAGAAAACGGGTTTTTTAAAGAAACCCGTTTTCTCAGTTGATGAAATAAGTAGGTAGGCGTTAAAAATTATCAGACACCCCCGTTATCAAGGGTAGGGTTGATTCATGAATCAACCCTACCTTATCAAGGGGGGCAGGGGGGATCGAACCTAAAATCCATTTTTAATTTAATTATAACCAGCTACTTAAGCTAAAATCGAATCAACTCGTTGCCCTCGCCTTATGTTTTCTATCCAAACTACCTACACTCAAGCTCAAGAAAATTTAGCGAGCCTTCTGGATCGACTGGAAAGCGAGAATAGTATGGCGATTATTACTCGCCCTGGTCATAAAGATATGGCACTATTAAGCGCAGAGGAATTAACTGGCTTATTAGAAACCGTTTATCTTTTGCGATCGCCTGCGAATGCTCGAAAGTTATTGGCAGCACTGGAACGTTCAATGGAGAGGGACGTTCAAACAATACCGGGACAGACAGTTACAGAACTTTGTCAGGAGTTAGGAATTGAACGCCAAGAGTAGGGCAATTGTCTTTGATCACCAATTTCGGGAAGATTTAAGATGGTGGTATAAAACAGATAAAAAAGCTGATTAAGAAAACGGGTTTCTCAAAGAAATCCGTTTTCTTCCTTTTTCTTCCCAAAGAAATCCGTTTTCTCAGTTCAAATGGCGCTTAAATGCCGCTGCTGTTCCCAGTAAGCCTAAAGCCAGCAAACCTAAGCCAGAACTTGATTCAGGAACAGGAACAGTCTGGGCAAAGCGAACTTCAGAGAGACCAATAGGCCCTGGTGCTGTCCAACCAACGAACCAATTGTTTGCTACATCAATTCTAGCATATTGGGCTTGAATTAAAGGAAAGGAAAAGATTGTCGCTG
>NZ_JADBSZ010000156.1:0-19910 GCF_020246425.1 Microcystis sp. M079S1 | reverse complement strand
TTAAACGGACGTGGAGGAAAGTGTAAGACTTCTGTTAAAGAAGCATCGTCCCGTGAAGCGTCAACCCATCCGAAGATCGTTCAATTAAGTTTGTTCGATCTGTAGGGAATCACCGTCCGGCCCCGGCGGTGAGGATGTCAACAACCCGCGATGCTCAAGTGCGAACTGGAATTAATCACAGTGAATTTGTCCAGATTCGCCGTGCTAATTTGGGACGCTTTACTATTGACCGTTTGATCTCAATTTTGGGTCGTCTCAATCAACAGGTTGAAATTACTATTACGACCTATCCAAGAACCACTGATTCTTCACCAATGGCATCCTAACTGTAATTGAGTGTGGGTCGATGGGAACGACCGCGCCACCAAGCTAGTAGGGTACTAGCGATAAAAATACTCGAATAGGCCCCGGCTACGAAACCAATAATTAAAGCTGTTGACAGCGATCGATGTGGTATAAACTTGATATGTCCTTCAGAAGTTTAAGGGGAAATTATGGAACCTCGTAAAAGACTCCCTCAGAGTGTTATAGTCGTCGCTGTGATCCAGCTTATCTTTTCTCTGTTTGGTGTCATAGCAGGTTTACTCCAATTAGGGTTTGGAATGTTCCTTTTAGATTTTTTGTCTTGTTTACCATATTGCTATGGTATTGTAGACTTTTATGGTCTTTTACTCGCTTTACTACTTTCTTCGCTTAGCATTGTCCAATTTGCCTCCAGTATTGGTTTATTCTCAATTCAGAAGTGGGCTTGGTATGGCACGGTAGTTACTCAAGCAATCGGCTTGCTTTTAAATGTTATTTGGATCTTCACGGGTAATCTCCCGGCTATTTTTGGAGTAGCGATCGGGATTGCCATTCTTTGGGTCATGCTTCAATTTGATACTCGGCGTGTTTTTGGATTAAGGATATGACCTAGTGAAAAGCTTTGAGAATTCTAATAAGGAAGCAATTAACAGATTTTGGGATTTAGGTAGTTTCATGGTTTTGTCCTCTGAGAAAAGTTAATTAAAATGGCACATTTTTGTTGGTAGCTTAGTAGTTGATTTGACGTTAAAAAAAGTAACTGTTGGTTGTGTTGGGTTTCGTTCCTCAACCCAACCTATACGCTAACCTACTATAATGTTACCGATCGACACTATATGAATTATGCACAATGATCAACCCCAGAATCTAGACGGCAGCCGTTTGGCTAATGGGATTGATGACGATAAATTGTTCGGGATAGAGAATAACATTTTCATAATTATAACCCGTTACTGAACTATCATCAGGAATCCCTAAATCAACGGCGTAACCTTCAGGATTTTCATAGCATTCAATAATACTACCTTCTGTTCCTTTGGGAATAAGACGCTCACCAAAATCAGCACTAATATCTACTAATGTTACAATTCCATCATACAGTTTTGCTTTCATGGTATTTACCCATTGTTTTGATTAATTTTCAGCCAGTTTGTTATTAATCTAGGAATTTGTTTGTTTTTGTCAATTTGCCATTTTGTGACTAATGTTCCTTGAAGGTAATTAATCCCTATTATGGGTATTGTAACCGTAAATCGAATTCCATATTCACTAGGTTCATCTAAGGTAGCTGGATTATTTTCTAAGTGTAGTCTGATTTGATTGATAATTGACTGAGCCGCTATTTGACGACCTTGAGAACTTTCTATATTATATCCAAGAATCATAAATGCTTGCCATTTTCCTTGATTGTTAGTATTGAATGGATTCATAGAGTATTCAGTGAATTTACGAGGATCGATCTCAGCTTGTTTTGCCATTGGTAATGGATTCCCCGATTGCCAATTTTGCTCCATGCTTATATCGTTTACCAAAGTGAATAGTAATGTCCATAATCAAGTTTTGTTTTGTTGTCAATACTCTGTTAATATATCTAATACTAAATCCGTTGAGTACAGGCTAGTTATGAGGAGAGGCAAAAGGCAAGAGGCAAAAGGCAAGGGGAATAAATAATCAGTTTTTAATAACCGGATTTAGTATAACCTATCAGCGATCGCATGATCATTATCAAATAGGCGATCAGATTTATTCTGTTAAATATTCTAAGAAAGATTGGCTATTTTTGTCCGCTCACTGGGCTGTAATTGTTGAATGACAGAAATGAGTTGTTCTAGGGTGATAGGTATTGTTATCATGGATTTCATGTCTCTTAGTTGAATAAAAACAGTCTGTAATCTCATTATATCAAGTATGATGAGGATCTTGGTCATGCGAAACTAGACGTTAATTTCAATAGGCAGTAATTGTTGGGTTTCGTACCTTAGCTAAAGCTACACGCCTAGACTTATTATATGCTAAAACTTACTGAATACCGCTATATTTTCATAGGCAGATTGAAACCCTTCAAGGTAATAGTCCGGGTGTCCCAGCAGGAACACACTTATTTAATTTTGTCGTTCCATCAGATTGAATGTAGTAATCTTCACCCCAATCTGATGGATATACACCAAAAGAAACTATAGCGGTATTACCACAATTAGCAACAATTTTATCCGTCCAACTTTTCATTAAAATTTTAGATTCCATAATATTAATAATTATGCTCTCTATTTTTGGATCAGATCTAGTGGTCACACTCCAATCCACTGAACTTAATGCAATATTCAATACATCAGTTCTATTCGTTGGATTTCCCGTTCTATAACTATTAGCTGTTCCTTTATAAATACTAAACTTAACCCTTCTAACTCCCTTTGAGCGAATTTCTTCAAGGACTTTATTGACAGTAGCTTGACAGCCTAGCTTTGGTTCTGATTGTGCTTTAACCGAAGGATAGGAACCAGCAAAAAGCGTTGACAATCCTAATAAGGAAGCAATTAAGAGATTTTGGGAGTTAAGTCGTTTCATGGTTTTGTCCTCTGAGGAAACTTAATTAAATGAAACATTTTTGTTAGTAGTTGAATTGACGTTAAAAAAGTAACTGTTGATTGTGTTGGGTTTCGTTCCTTAACCCAACCTACACGCCTAGGAACTGTAGGGGCGCAAGGAACCTGCGCCCAGAATGTAACCTCTCTCAATTTATCAAGTCGGGTGAGTCAGCCTCACTTATTTGAATACCGCGATTATGATGTTTTTGAGATAGTTAAAGACTGTTCAATTACTTGAGGTTAACTATTTTGAATTAGGCGTAATAACAAACGTAATCCTTCATTAACGGCTGCTGAATCAGGAAAAATAGTAGCAACGTCGGGGTCTATTTCGACGGTTAAAGTAGTTCTTTTTCGCCCTTGACCTCTTGCTATGACTGGAAGTTTAGTAAAGTCATATTCGGGGCGTAAATCATCATCTAGATCACAGGTCTGATTCATAAGCTTTACGTTCTTGGGTGGTAGCTAAACGGGCACTAATTAAGCGTGTGGTTTCCGTGCGGTCAGTATAAGAAACAACTAGCAATCGTCCTTTGGCTGATTCTCCCATTATAATAAAACGTCGCTCCCCAAGAGAGTGTTCTGGATCGGCAAAGGTTAAAAATAAGGGATCATAGAACACGGATTTAGCTTCATCGAAAGAAACACCATGTTTGGCCAAGTTCCTTTTGGCTTTCTCCTCGTCCCAATCGAATAACATGGGTTACATTTATATGGGTTGGCTGAAAATTATAGCAGAATTTCTGGCTCTCCCGTACTTGTGGTGATAAGAAAAGGTTATCTAAGGTAGGGCGTATACCATACGGCGCGACAGAAAACGAATTTGCCCTACTGTAGGGGCGCAAGGAACCTGCACCCAGAATGTAACATACACTAACATTTTACCCCATAATGTCGGGAGAGCCGATTTTCATAGGCAGATTGAAACCCCCCAAGGTAATAGTCCGGGTGTCCCACCAGGAACACATTTATTTAATTTTGTCGTTCCATCAGATTGAATGTAGTAATCTTCACCCCAATCTGATTGATCATTACCAAAACCAACTATCGCTGTATTGCCACAATTAGCAACAATTATATCTGCCCAACTTTTCAATAAACTTTTAGAACTCATGATATTATTAATAATGGATTGACTTCGAGAATCAACAGTAGGTTTTTTAGTGAAATCCCAAGCACTTAAAATTATATGTAACTCGTCTGTTCTGTTAGTTGGATTACCCGTGTTATTTTCATTGGCTCTTTCCTCATAAAGCTTAAACCAAGTCCTTCTAACCCCTTTAGAACGAATTTCTTGAAGGACTTTATCAACAGTAGCTTGACAACCTAGTTTTGGTTCTGATTGTGCTTTAACCAAAGGATAGGAACCAGCGAAAAGCGTTGACAATCCTAATAAGGAAGCAATTAACAGATTTTGGGAGTTAGGTAGTTTCATGATTTTGTCCTCTGAGAAAAGTTAATTAAAATGAAACATTTTTGTTGGCAGTTGAGTAGTTGAGTTGACGTTAAAAAAAGTAACTGTTGGTTGTGTTGGGTTTCGTTCCTTAACCTAACCTACAAGATCGGCGATCGCACTACAAGTTACAATCGTCTGCACGATAGAAAAGATCTTCCCAATCTGCCACGCATATCGTCCTCACAGTATTCACGCAATCCTCGCTACCTCCCCTTGCTTCGATCCAGGAGGTGAGATGAAAACTCGGGAGGTGAGCTTTAGGAGCTTCTGCATTATTAAAGGTTAGGTCTACTGCTCGAGACCATAATCTTCCTTTTCTCCAGCCGACGCGATCACCGAACTGGTCCCAGGGTTCTTCAGAACCGCTTGTGCCACGGATACTCTTATAGATTTCTTTCTGAACGCTGAATCCGAATTTACCCTCACTAGCTGACAACCAAAGCTGGTCAATGACGCGCAGATCTTCACAGGGAATGTCGTAGCTAATAGAAAAGCTCCACCTCTTGCCATCCCACTTAGCAGCTTGAAGCATCGCCCTAGTTGTTTCCTGATCTGCTTCTTTCCATTTCCCTGCTGCTAGTAGGTCTCGCAGACGGGTGTATTTCCCTGCTGCTAGTAGGTCTCGCAGACGGGTGTAATTCACTTTCAAAATCAGACCATCATCTATTAACAGCGTTAAAAGCGTTAAAAATCCTAATAAGGAAGCAATAGCGTAGATATTGCGTAGGAGATTTTGGGAGTTAGGTAGTTTCATGGTTTTGACCTCTGAGGAAACTTAATTAAAATGAAACATTTTTGTTAGCAGTTGAGTTGACGTTTAAGTGCTTTCATTATCTCGAATTACTTTTTGAGTTGACAAGTAGATTGACACTTGCCTAAAAAGCGACCTTTTGTATCTATAACTTCAATGGGATTAGCTAAATCTTGGCCAGCTTTGCGGAAGTGGAGAATTTGCAATCCAGTTTGACGAGGCTCCACGACGAAAATATATTTATTGTTTACCCATCTGATTTGTCTTAATTTATACTTAATTAATCTAACTTCGTTGTGTGAGTCTGGTTTGCCAGACGCATTTGTTTCGGCGAATCTATCCCAGCATCTGCCTATACCTAAACCTACATTTTTATCGCGCCTTCTTATATACTCAATTCCCGAAAAGAGTTCCATGTCCTTTCCTCCACTAAGACCATAATAAGAACTAAAAAAAAGAATATCTGCGCTCCAATAATCATTATAATTATCAAATAAATTAGAAATATCGTTGCCAAAAAAAGTGTTAACTCTATAGCTTAAGTATTCGTCTTGTTTGATGAATTTGGTGTATTCTTCTCTACTTGGTCTAACAACAGTATCTGAATTAAAGCAAACTTCAAAAGGGATATTTTTGACTGATTGTGCTTTAACCAAAGGAAAGGAACCAGCAAAAAGCGTTGACAATCCTAATAAGGAAGCAATTAACAGATTTTGGAAGTTAGGTAGTTTCATGATTTTGTCCTCTGAGAAAAGTTAATTAAAATGAAACATTTTTGTTGGCAGTTGATCGCACTATCAAGCTACTTTTTGCGAATTGGGCAAGTCCATCCTTTCTTACATCCTCCCAAACGATTACCTTTAGTATCTACAAATTCAAACCAAACAGTCTTATCTTGCGCCAAATCCCATGCAGTTTTTCGATAGTTAATAACTTGAAAACCTTTACCTCTGTATTCTACAATAAAGATATATTTGTTATTTTCCCACTTAATTTGTTTTAGTTTATGGTTAAAAATCCATAGCTGAGTCATTGGATTTCGCTGATCTTGCCTATGGTTTTCAATAAATTTATCCACACATTTATCATGAGATTTACTTTGTGAATTCGATAATGACCAAAGACCTGCTTCAAAGCTCATAAAACCTGTTCCGCTTAACCCAGCATAATAGGAAAAATAAAAAAAGTCGTCTTTCCATGGTGGTAAGTTTAAAATTTCTTGACTGCTCATATCTTGATAATGATTATCTGATCTTAATCGGTTGACGTGCTTTTGAGGATTAGGACGAACAAAATTAGCGTGGTCAACACACACTTCAAAAGAGATATTTGTTCCTTGAGCTTGAGCAATAGAGTCTAGAGGAATTGCTTGAACTTGGTTGTCAGTTTTGGTATTTATTTGCTGGCTAGTTATCAAAGCTAGTAAGCTGAAAGTATAGAAGATTTTGGTTAGCTTGGATTTGATTTTCATAAAAGTCAACTTCCTGATTTTTTTATCATGTAAATACAAACAAATTTCAATATCCACAAAGTGGCTGATTTCTTAATACTCCCCATGAATAAGGGGTAGCCATGTTATCATTTGTTTGAATACACCTCTCCCTTTTAGTTTTATTATTTGACTGAATATAAAATTTTTCCTCCCAACCATGAAATCCAATCACATCTATAGAACCCTTCACATCAAAAGCAACTGTTGCTGTATTATTACAGCTTTTAACAATTTGATCTGCCCAACTATTCAACAATTTTAGAGAAGTCATGATATTCTCAATTATGGGATCGGCTTTTTTGGGATTATCATTAAATAAAGCAACTGTTAATTCGTCAGTTCTGCTTGTTGGATTGCCAGTCATGCGATTATTTGCCGTTCCCTTTGAGATACTAAAACTTACTCTTTTAACTCCTTTAGAATGAATTTCTGAAAGCACTTTGTTAACAGTAGCTTGACAACTTGCTTGAGGTTGTTGAGTAGAAGCAGGTTTATTGTTTGGTAGTTGTTGACTATTATTAGAACTTGCTCTAACTAATTCAATAGAACCACAACCTGGATGTTGTATCCGACCTGTAAAACGATTTAAGTTAGAGTCAAATTGCCCAGAAAAATCAATAACTACCCATCCCTGCGGACGCTTTAGCCACTTTACTGCTTTAAGATTCATTTCTAATGTATTAAGATTAAATGTACCATTTAGTGAAAATACACCTGTGGGTAAATTAGGGTTTTCTGGTAAAGGATATAGTTCAAATTCAGCAGCAATGTCAGTTCCCTTTTGACTAATCGTAAGGGTTACTCCAGTTATCCCTTGGGCGCAAGTATATTTACCAATCCACTTACCATTAATTGATCCATTATTAGAAGCAGAAGGTTGAGGTTTTGGACTCTCTATTGGCGTAACATTTGCTGTCACCTTAACCTCGGATTGAACATAAGCAGAAACATTAGCAAAAGATCGATCGCCTGTCACCAACACATCAAACATACAGGATTCCAACATAGCAGAAGCAGTCACCCCCGCGCTACGACAAACCCGTTCCGCTTCCTGTTTCTGTTGCGTCGTAAAATCCGCTAAAGTCAAGACCTTTTTCGGGAAATTCAAATTTGTAAAAGTTGTGGTCGTTTCGCCGACTTCATAGGCAAATAAAGACTCTGGCTGAGGAATACGCCAACTATTGCCATACTCCTTATACAGTTGATCGTAATTAGGATTAATACCGACAACCTTTCCTTGACGAGTTTTCAAATCATCATTAGGACTATTATTGTAATTTCCCAACAAACCATACATCTTTGAGAGTCGAGATTTGGGGACTGTGACCTTAATCGTTAAGACCGAACTTCCCGACACTTCTACCCATTCCCCGGTGGGGGCGATGATTCTATATTCACCCCCATTTTTATCTACCCTTGCACCACCTTCAAGCACAATGGGAAAACTAGCCTCATTAACATTTCGAGCATTAATCTGGAGCTTTCCTTGATAAATTCCGATTCGTTCCCCACCCGCTTTGATAGCTACTGCTGAGGGTAAAGAAGCATTATCTCCCACCCCCTTAAAACGACCTTGTACTTCAAAATCTCCTTGTTCAGATTTCGCCAGAATAAACTCGCCTACCGCTTGAAAACTATTGCGTAAGCCATCAAAGGTGACAATATGAGGGTCTCCATAAATAACGCCTGTATTTCCGTCCGGTTTACGGGGAATATCGGGGGTGGGTTCTGGTTTCGGTTCTTCTTGGGGTGGTGGACAACCTTCTTTAATTTTATCAGCGCCAGCAAAAGTTGCTGACCATTTCCAAGGGTTTAACCAACGTTGTCCTAATCCAAAACTTTCCCAGGTTATTCCCGCTATTTTAGAAATAGGTTGAGAAATTACACTAATTTTCTTTAAATCCAAAAATACAGGACCACGAGGTGCGCTAGGACAACCTATATCTAGCCGTAATTTCGTAGTACAATTTTTGGGATTTCCCCATGTACCTGGATACAGCAACCAACTTTTATCACCTAAGTCTTCAATTTTCGCAACTCCGACACGGGGTAAATATTCCACTACTTCTCGTGATTTAGGGTCGGAAGATGAAATTAAAGATAAATTATCATGGAGGTTGTATATCTTCCCCCCTCGATGTTTTTCTTCACAACGAGGATCAATAGATGTGGGAATCGTAAATTTAGTACAGATACTTAATTCACTAATGTCCGACTTAGGATAACTCGCATGACCACCCAAACCGACAAAAACATTAGGTTGAGCAAGAATATCATTGCGGCTACCTAAGTTAGTTGAAAATAGAATATTGTTATCCTTAACTAATTCTGTCCATTCAAAAATTTCTCCTCCTTCGGAAATAAACTCACTCACCAAGAAAATGTGTTCGCCAAAAGCAACTCGACAAGGATAGTAGTATCCATCCCGATCCTTCTGTAAAAAGACCGTTATTCCTTCCCAATCTCCTTCATGATTATTAAATCCTTCGTGATCGTACCAATTGCTATGGGGATAGTGAAAATAATAGTTAATTGCTAATTCTTTAATTCCTGTTTTTTTGTTATCTATTTCTAAATTATCATTTTCAACGATTGAGGCATAAATTTTAGCAGGAGTTTTTTTACTTCGACTGTAAGCACCTTTGATATCGGTTTTAAATTGACTAAGATCTAAGTAATCATCTGCATTTCCTCTATCCTTAATAGTGGCTTTAGTTTCGGCTTTCCAAGTATTCTTGTTAACATCAAAAGGAACTTGATATTCTTCCTCTGGCTCAAAATTCAAAATCGGAGTAAAATAGTTAATTAAACCTTGTTTCGTCAGTTCTCTACTGTCGATCACTTTGTTTTGACTGTCAGGAACTTTGATCCTAAAATTTTTGATAGTAACTTCAGGACGGTCAGCAATAAAAAGAGTTTTTAGATAAATATCTTCGCCTAATTCACCCTTGTGTAATTTATTTAACTTAAACTCAATTTCTTCAACAACAGCTTCTCGAGGGACAACAAATTTGTCGATGGTGATCTGGTAAATACCTGGTTCTCGAAAACGAATCGATATTTTATCATCATATCCTGATGCTTCATAGCTAGAAACAGGTCTATTATAATCATCTGAAATCTTAATGGAAACCTTATCACTGAGCTTCCACTTTCTAAATCTTTTGATTACATCAAAATTTTCTAAATCTACACCTAGACGGAGATAATATTCGCCTTTTTCCTTAACTTCTACCGTCCAATTAACTGTAATTTCCTTATCTACTCCTGCGGTTGCCCACCAGCGATCGATCCCTAATTTGGGTGTACCATCTGGTTGAATGGGGCTAAAATAATTATCAATTTTCTGCTCTGTTTGAGATTGCCCAATAGCCGGTTGTGGAGTTTGAGCCACGACAGAAGCGCTATATTTAGCATCAGGCAGACAGTAACTCAACAGAAAAACGCCACAGAGAGAGAGTGCCAGCAGCTTTCTCAAGAATTCCTCGCCAATAATGGCAAGAAATGCCCCTAAAGCCACCCAAAACCAACGCAACCGAGTTTTCACGCTTCGACCTCCTGACAATTTGGCTCTCCATGCCACCGAGAGATAGCTAGTTAACGGCTCATTGTATCACCAAAGCCCTCGAAGCAATCTTAAAGCTCCCCTAGCCATAACAATTTTTTAACACTCCCCTGCCTAAAGTCTTGGGGATTCTTGGTTCACCGAGATTACTTGCTTAGACAGAATTTCTCCTGAGAAAGTAGAGGCATTCTCGACAAGTGCGCGCGGTTTTAGCCAACTGTACTTAGGGGCAAGTGTCATAAATCCACTGATCTATTAGTTATGATTGAGATAAACTTCTTAAAGTAGAGTTATTATTCACCTTATGTCTGAACCGCAGTATCCTGACTTTACCGCGCATGGCTACCAAGTGATTGAGCAACTTGGTCGCAACCCTTCTGCTGGCAGAGTATCATACAAAGCATTAAGTATTAATACTGGACAAATTGTGGTGATTAAGCAATTTCAGTGGGTAGGAGGAAGTAGCACTCTTGATGGGGAGAGACAAATTGAGAGGGAGATTCAAACTTTGCGGAGTCTCCATCATCCAAAAATTCCTAGTTATTTAGATGACTTCAAGACTGAATTTGCTAGTTTTTGTATCGTCCAAGAATTTATCGATGCACAAACTTTAGCAAAAAATAATGATTTTACACCACAAGAGATTAAAAGTGTTGCTATTCAACTTTTAGAGATTCTTGTCTATCTTCAGAGTTTACTTCCTCCGATTATTCATCGAGATATTAAGCCCGAAAATATCCTAGTTGACGATAACTTAAATGTCTATTTAATTGATTTTGGATTTGCCAAAATTGGAGAAGGAGAGGCAACGGCATTAAGCAGTATTGCTTTAGGAACTCCTGGTTTTATGTCTCCTGAACAAGTAAATAATCTTCCTCTCACCGAAGCAACGGATTTATATGGATTAGGTGCTACCTTAATTTGTCTGTTGTGCAAGATTCAATCTAAAGATTTTGTGGATATAGTAGATTATAACCTTCAGATAGATTTTAAAACTCGTGTCTTTCATCTAGCTTTCTCTTTTATTGAGTGGCTAGATAAGCTTGTAAGACTTAACCCAGATCAAAGATTTCCTAACGCACAAGAAGCTTTAAATGCGCTTCTTCCCTTGGAGTTAATTCGGATTCCTGAACTTCATTTGAGTAGAAGTAGTTTTACCTGTGAAGCTAAGCGTTTAGGAGAAAAAATAATTCAAACCATTGAATTGAATAATCCAATTCCTGAGACAGTTTTAGAAGGATCTATTTTATCTTATCAGCAAAAAGAATCTCGCCGTCATGATTGGTTAACTATTTTTTATCCTAAAAGTAAAAGATTTAAGGGGAATCAAATTTCATGTACTTTTGAGATAGATACCGGTAAGTTAACCGCTAATAAGGTTTATCAGCGTGAAATTATTTTTAAAAGCAATGCTCGTCAAAATAACACACCATTTAATATTAGTATTAAAACTGCCCCGCTGCCAAAGCCTATATTACCTCCCTATTTACTTTTAGCTGGAATCTATCTCATTTTTACAATTGGCTCTAAATTTGTTTGGATACAGGACAATCTTATCCTTCAGTTGAGCATTACAATTTTAGCAGCATTAGCCGTTCTTGGCATGGATTATTGTCTGGTGGTAATTAGTCTCAGTTTAATAATGTGGATAGCAGGAACATTGGGAACTATAATAGTATTATTCTTGCCTTATTTGTTAGTATTTGATACTGTTTGTTATACATCTCCAGAAGTTTTAGTTCTTCAAAAAATTCTTGGTTTTATAGCCTGTATATATATGGCTATTTCTTCGTATAAAAAAACCGACAAAAATACTAATCAAAATTCTAATGACAGCCATAAAGAAGATAATATATGGGCAAGTGGGGTGATAAGTGGGATAGTCGGTTGTTCCAGCTATTTTATATTGTCTGAGCCTATGATTGACTTTTTTAAGCCAATTGATGAGTATTGTAAACCCGCACCAGGGTTGATTCTTAACTATGGTTATGATTTTCTTATATTTCTTATAATTGTAATATTGTTGGGATTTTCATTTCCTGCTTTTATGTTTTTTCTATCCTTTCATTTGTCACCTTTAATATCAAAAATATCAAAATTTTTCTTACTTCCAATGGTTAATCTCAGCTTTGCAAAAAAAGGTTACACCAACAAAATAGTAATTCTTCTATATTTATATCTAACAATTGGATTTGCTATTGCTTCAGGTATTGGCTCACAAATTGGTTGGCATAATGTTTATATTCTAACAACTTTGCTAATGACTGGTATTCCTTTGTTAATACTATTGCTATTTCCGCCTATTTATTATACTCGAATAATCACTAAATACAGCAACAATATGTACTAAACTTAACACCAATAACCAAGAGGTCATCAAGCTATGGAAAACAACTATTATCATACCAACTTGCCGAATTTTCAGGACTATGGCTATCAAGTTGTCAGAGAGTTAGGAATAAATAGTTTAGGAGGAAGAATCACTTACCAAGCTATAATGACTAGAACTCAGACTCCCGTTGTTATCAAACAGTTTAGATTTTGTAATTCCAACGCAAATTGGACAGAATATAGGGCAATTGAGCGAGAGATTGATGTTTTAAAACAATTAAATCATCCACAAATTCCTCGTTATCTCGATCATTTTGACTCAGGGAATGGATTGTGTTTAGTCCAAGAATTTAAAAATGCTCAACCCCTATCTAATCCTCGTAGTTATAATCCAGAACAAATCAAAAAAATAGCTATACAATTGTTAAATATATTAATTTATTTACAGGACAAAACAGGATACCCTGAACCAATTTATCATCGAGATATTAAACCAGATAATATTTTGCTAGATGATCAATTAAAAGTTTATTTGATTGATTTTGGCTTGGCAGAGATGGGCAATAGAGAGGTAAATAATAGCAGTATTTTTGCAGGTACGCCCATTTTTATAGCACCGGAGCAATTTTTAAGAAAAAGATTAACAAAAGCCTCTGATTTATATGGATTAGGCTTAACTTTAATTTGCTTAGTAACGGGCATAACGTCTGATAAAATTAGTGAATTACAAGATCAATATAATGACTGCAAAATTCGCTTTAAACATCTCGTTCCCAAATTGAGTTTACAGTTTATTAGCTGGCTAGAAAAAATGGTAAAGCGAAACGTGGAAAAACGCTTTCAAAATGCTCAAGAAGCATTAGAAGCATTGAAACCACTCTACTTAATTCGCTCTCCAATAGTCCAGCTTAGTGCATCAGAATTAGTGTTAACCGCCAACGAAATAAATGAGAATATTACGTCATCCATTACAGTAATTAATGATATTCCTAACACTATTTTACAAGGAGAGTGGTCAATTGTATCTCATAAAAATGACGTTTCTTCAAGAAATAGTCATCCTTGGATTACAATTACACCTCATACGTTTGAAGGAAATCATCATGAATTTATTGTCACTGTTGATACTAGCCATTTGATGGCAGACAAAATATATGAGCGTGAGCTTATTTTAAGCAGTAATGCTGACCAAAAATCTAAGAAGTTAAAGCTTATTGTTAATACTGCTCCTCTACCTATTGAAAAAGTAAAACATCCTCCTTATTTACTTTTAGCTTCAGTGTTACTTTGGTTTGTATTTTGTGTAAAAGTTCCACTTGCGAATGACATTCTGAAAACTATTACATCTGAAGAATTATTGAGTCCATTCAAATCTGACATAGATGTAATTAACATTCATGCTATTGCTTTTACATCAGGTAGTATTGGAGCCTTCTTGCCATTATTTAAAACTTGGAAATCAAAATTATTTTTCTTGCCATTTCTATCGTATTTTGTCTTTTGGTTAACTTATATTTCTTTTATTATCGTTGTTATTGTGTCTTCTATGGTTTCCATCAGTAACCAAGAAATTCTTTTTTGGGTTTACTTGCTTGTGGGTTATCGTCATGTAACAATTCTTGTATTACTAACATTCGCTTGGCTTTTTCTGGAGGTAGGTATATTTCCATTTATAGGAGGATTACTAGGAGAACTTTATACTTTAGTTATGATTGTAGCAGCGTCTAATTTTCAAGAAGGAGCTATAGGATTCGCCAAAGGTACTATGATCGCTTCAATTACAAGTATATTGCTTTATTCAACAGAATCAAAATTCAAGAATAAGCAAATTGACAAAGGCTACATCTTTATCCTGTTAACGATAGGATTAGGTATTGCTATTGGTGCTGGTTCAGTGGTTGGATGGTTTAATCCTTATGTCCTATTAGCATTAGCTTTGACAAGTTTTTTGTTGATTTTTATGATACTATATCCACATATCAACAGGGCTAGATTAGTTAATCAATATCGTCACTGGGAAAAGCGAAATGCCAATAAAAAATGAAGTGCATCAACTGGAAAGCTTGACGAAGGGCTCTTCTCGACTTTGTGTAATAATTTTTGCTTATGGAATCGTGAAATGCTTACTGGGCAAGACTTTTAGGACTATTTTGCGGATATTCTATCAGTATAGACCTCGTTTCCACACAGAAACCAGAAGAGCCGGCGATTCTTACCACTGTTGCCTCTTGCCTGTTGCCTTTTGCCTGACTTCTGCCAGAAGTCTAATATCGCAGGATGACTCCTTAAAACATCAGAGCTTTAATTTTAACCTAAAATTGGGTAAAACATCTTCACCCGATAAATCAGTGGGATTTTCTAAGATATCCACTTCCTTTCCTTGACGATAAATTTCAACTTGCCGATTCTGCGGATCGATTAACCAGCCTAACCTTGCGCCATTTTCCCTATATTCGAGCAGTTTTTTCTGTAATTTGTCAAGACTATCCGATTCAGACCGCAATTCGACCACAAAATCGGGACAGAGGGGAATAAATCCTTTTTTCTGCTTAGGGGTTAAAGATTCCCAGCGTTCTCGACTCACCCAAGATAGATCGGGAGAACGAATCGCCCCATTTGGCAGTATAAATCCAGTGGAAGAGTCAAACCCCACTCCTAAAGCTTCATTTTCTTCGCACCAGCAAAACAATTGTCCTGTTATACGAAAATTTCGCTGTCCTGATTCGCCACCTGTCGGGGGATTGACGATTAATTCTCCTTGGGCTGTACGTTCTAATTTTAAGTCACGGTTGACCACAGCAAGGGCTTCAAACTGTTCAAGGGTAATAGAGAGAGCGATCGCCCTAGGAATTTCTAAGGAGAGGGTTTCGGGTGAGGTAGTAACTGGTAACATAATCCTTTGATCGGGTGCAACTTATACTATTAAAGATTATTTGTCAAGTTTCTGCTCAGACTTCTTTAGCTTGCGCTGACCAAATTCCCTATTTTTTGGGGAAGCTTCCACCTCGATCGGGCGGGTTCAATAAATAACAGGTTATAATAGCGAATAATTAACTAAATTTACCTAAAAACCATCGATCGTGTTCTACGCTATTGATTTCGGAACCAGTAATACCGTCATTACTCGTTGGAATGGGGCGACAAATAGGGCCGAAACCGTCAAATTATCGGAGTTATCCCAACAAATAGCCGACAATCCCCCCCTAATTCCCAGTTTACTCTATATTAAATCAGCCAATCCCCCCCAAGTAATTGCCGGTCAAGCAGTGCGCGATCGGGGTTTAGATATTGATCGAGATCCGCGTTTTTTTCGTCGCTTTAAACGAGGTATCGGGGCAAAAATTCAAGGATTTTTACCGGAATTAGAGGAAACTGTCCTCAGTTTCGAGGGGGTTGGCCAATGGTTTCTCGATAGCATCATCGACAACTTAAAAAACACCGCCCTGGAAACCCCCCAATCTCTAGTTTTAACCGTCCCCGTCGATAGTTTTGAAAGTTACCGCAATTGGTTAAGCAATGTTTGTCAGGGGTGGGAAATCGAACAAATTCGACTAATTGATGAACCCACTGCCGCCGCTTTGGGTTATGGAACCACGGGTGATCAAGTGATTTTAGTGGTAGATTTTGGCGGGGGCACCCTCGATCTTTCTTTGGTACAATTAGATTTAGATAATCCTCAAAAAAATCAAGGTTTTATTCTCAAGTGGGGAGAAAAACTTTTAGGCAATAATTCCGCCCAAAAAACTAAACTAGCCAGAGTTTTAGCCAAGGCGGGGACAAATTTAGGGGGGTCAGATATCGACGATTGGATTGTTGATTATTTTGCCCAAAAGCAATCTTTAGCGAAAACTTCCCTGACTACTCGTCTAGCAGAAAGATTAAAAATTAAACTTTCTTCCCAATTAACCGCCGCGGAGGTATATTTTGATGAGGAAAATTTCGAGAGTTACGAGTTAAGCTTGGATCGAGAACAATTGACTGATATTCTCCAACAACAAAACTTTTTTAATCAATTAGATGATTTAATGACGGGAGTTTTGCAACAGGGAAGACGCAATGGAGTTGAAGTTAGCGATATCGGTGCGGTGTTATTAGTCGGGGGAACCGTACAAATTCCGGCGGTAAAAGATTGGGTGCGACAGTATTTTGATAGTAGTAAAATTAAAGAGGATCGACCCTTTGAAGCGATCGCTTTGGGAGCGTTACAATTAGCCCAAGGTTATCAAGTCAAAGATTTTCTCTATCATAGCTACGGGATTCGTTACTGGAATCGTCGCAAAAATACCCACGCTTGGCATCCGATTATTAACTCTGGACAACCCTATCCTATGGAAAAACCCGTGGAATTAGTCCTAGGTGCTTCCGTGGACAATCAACCTAGCATTGAATTAATTATCGGCGAATTGGGGACGGAAACTGGGGCGATCGAGGTCTATTTTGATGGCGATAAATTAATTACTCGTTCCCTCGGCAATGGAGAAACTAGCGTCCAACCCTTAAATGATCGCGAGGGGGCCAGATCGATCGCTAAACTCGATCCTTTAGGTTTCCAGGGCAAAGATCGCATTAAAGTGCAGTTCTGGATTGATGATCAGTGTTTCCTGCGGATTAATGTGGAAGATTTACTCAGTCAAGAATTGTTACTAAATAATCAAATCGTCACCAAATTAAGCTAGGCTTGGCTTCAGCCAAAAATCAAGTGCAGACTCATAGTAAGTTTGCACTGATATGATCGCAATATTCTGTTTTACCGGTGGCTTTATCGACTGTGATCGCGCACGGGGATCGGGATTAGTTCGGGTTCGGGTTCGGGTTCCGGACTAAAAACACTCTCGATCAGTTTGCGCGCCCATTCTCTCAATTTTTCTATCACTTCATCTAAATAGTCCATTGACCAAATGGCTCCTTTGAGATACTAGCTATGATTTTTCGTCGATTGATCCCCGCAACAGCCACGCAAAAGCTTGATTCCAGAGAATTTCAACTAATTTTCATAGTTTGGCTGTTAAATCTGACGAACGGGGGAATCTATATCTTGTATTTATATTAAGCTTAACATAAGTTTTTAGTCTGAGTATATATTCTTGGCAATTCTTTTTTAAGACATTGTTAATAAATTCCGTCGTAGGCGATCAAGGGCGGTATAGGCACTAATCTGGCGAATTGTCAAGCGATCTCGATTTTCTCCGAAACGATGCTCTGATACGGTAACATTTCCCTCAGGACTGGCTAAACCGATATAAACTAGACCCACCGGTTTCGTCTCGCTGCCGCCTCCCGGTCCGGCAATGCCCGTGATACTGATCCCCCAATCCGTAGCGAGGCGTTTTTGTACCCCTAGCGCCATCTGTTGGGCAACAATGGCACTGACAGCCCCGAAATTATTTAAATCCTCTTCATTTACGTCTAAGAGGGCAACTTTTACCCGATTATCGTAGGAAATAACCCCACCCCAAAAATAATCGGAACTGCCGGCGATTTGGGTGATGATTTCCCCTAATCCCCCTCCAGTACAGGATTCTGCCACACTCAAAGTTTGTTTTTGCTGCCGCAAAAGTTCCCCCACCACCGCAGGTAAAGTATCATCATCAGCCCCAAAATAATCTAATCCGGCGATTTCCTTAATTTCCGTCGCTACCGGTTCAATTACCTGCAAAGCAGCCTCTAAAGAAGGTGCTTTCGTCGCAATTCGCAAACGCACTTCGCCTAAACCAGCATAGGGGGCAACGGTGGGATTAGTCAGATCAAATAAATGGACAACTTTTTCCGCTAAAGCTGACTCACCGATACCGCGAAATTTGAGGGAACGACTATAAATCCTCTCTTTGCCCCATCCTTGACTTTCTAGGTAAGGAATCGCCGTTTCTACCCACATTCTCTTCATTTCTGAGGGGACTCCGGGGAAAGTGAGAATAGTCACGTTAGCCTCTGGTTGCCAGATCATGCCGGGGGCGGTTCCCGTCGGATTTGGCAAAAAATCGGCTCCTATGGGTATTAAAGCCTGTTTACTGTTACTAGGAGGCATTTCTCGCCCTAAAATCGCAAATTTAGCCTCGATTTCTGCTAAAATCTCCTTATCTTCTCTGAGGGACGTTTGGAAAAAATCGGCGATTGTTTCTGTGGTTAAATCGTCGGGAGTTGGTCCCAGTCCGCCGGTAAAAATTAAAATTGAAGAACGTTCTAGGGCAATAGCGATCGCTTTTTTCAGTCTTTCTACATTATCCCCCACCACCGTTTGATAATAATGGGGAATGCCTAATTTTGCCAATTCTAGGGCTAAATATTGGGCATTAGTATTAACTATATCCCCTAATAATAATTCCGTTCCTACACAAATAATTTCAGCGGCCATAATTTTTAGCAAGTAGCTTAAGATTTTCAATTTTGATCATCAACTTATCTTCTGTCACCACAGTTTGATCAGGTTTCGGTAACGATGGTCATGGAAGTTAACAATATCAGTGCGCTCCAACATCAGGGTAAGCGCATCTCAAATGCTATTGACAGCTAGATTGTAGCTCGTGATTGGGAGCAGGTAGGGCGGCGGCAAGCAGGGTAAGCATATAACCCACATTCCGCACCCTCAACTGTCACATAAGCTGTCCCCCTCTAGAGACTTGAGTAAAAATACTTAGCTGGTGAGGGTTTTCTCCGCGCCCGCTAGGGGGGTCTTGAGACCCCTAAGAGACCGTTCGTAAATTAATATTAAGCGCGGACTGGAGCCTTCTTCGCTCTCCGCCGCTGATTATCGGTTAAACGGCGAAGCATAAGACGTATCATGGCAATATAAACGGCTCCCTCGTGATTTTCTGGTAGTTCCTCGTAATCCCGACATAATCGTCTCGATTTATCCAACCAAGACAAGGTTCTCTCTACTATCCATCGCCACGGTGCGACGACAAAGCCTTCCCCCAACTTCGGGACGATCTCTATTACACATTGGTGGGCGGCTTCAAGCCTGGCTTTGATCTCTCCCTGATCAGCCCCGTCGGCCAAGACTTTTTCGAGTCTGACCACAACTTCTCAAACCGGTTCGAGAACGGTGCTGACCGCTTTTACATCGGCTAGATTGGCGGCACTCACAAAGCAATTTAAGATTAATCCGAGAGTATCCACCACTATATGGCGTTTCCGACCTTTTATCTTCTTATTACCGTCGAAGCCTTGTTCATCCCCCTTTTTTCCGCCGTTCTTACTGATTGGCTGTCTATTATAGCTAGGCTCGGTTCTTCGTCTCTGCCCTCACTACGTCTGACCAGTTTGACCACAGCAATTCTCATTTTGAAAACAAAAGAAGATAAAGTTCTCTATGTGAACAAGAGAACTTCTGTCTAATTATCATTTTTTTTCAAGATAATCATCATAATTAGCTTCAAGAGACAGTTTTAAAATATCTGCCCATAAAAAACTTATCTCAACTCATAAAT
>NZ_JADBSZ010000155.1:0-10071 GCF_020246425.1 Microcystis sp. M079S1 | reverse complement strand
TTTTGCTAATAAACATAGCAAAATTATAGATGATTTCCTGACCTAAGATCACATTTTATTCTTTTTTCCACTTCAATCTAAGAATTGAGAAAAAAGCAAAACCTTATATTATACCATAAAAAAATTATGCAAGAGGTCTATAAAAGAAACCCTTAAAGTTGGGTTTCTACGAAACTGAGGGTCTTCACCCTAACATTTTTGATACAATCGACCGCGCCAACTTTGGGGACGGGTAAAAGCAGAGATAAAAATGCGGATAACTGCCAGCGGATCCGCTAGGGGAGATAGCCAAAATAATCCCGAAGATAGATTGACTTTTTCGCCGCGATAGTAGCTAGGAGAGACGGCCAATAAAAGGGCAAAGCGAATCAATAACAGCAGCAGGTTTAAAGTCAAAACAATTTTTAAACTCAGGAAATTGTAGCCAAAAATCAAAGCTGTGAGCAGTAAAGGAGTGATAATTATCGGTAATCCCTGAGTAAGAGCTAATAAAGCTAAATCGCCCCATAATTGCCCCTGATAGGAGGCATCTTTGAGGTCAAGAGATCTGCCCCATTCGCGCCAAGTTTCCTTGAGTCCTTCGTACATCCGCACGCGAATCAACTTCGCCCCATCGAGAAATCCCACCCGATAGCCTTTCGTTGCCGCTAGACGGGCGAGGGTGACATCATCGCAAAAAGAACCTTTTGCCCCGCTATAACCGTCTAAAGCCGCTAAAACTGACCGCCGGCAGAGAAAACATTGACCATTGGCCATGACTCGTTCGGGATCTTGCCCGCGCACTCCGGCCGCATCAAAGCGATAGAGCAAAGTCATCAATAAAGCTGGCTGTAACCACCATTCTCCCGGATAGGAGAGGATAAATTGCGGCGACAGGGAAACTAAATCGTAACCTTCTGCGATCGCAGCTTTAACTAAACTAGCCACTAAATTTGCTTGGGGTTGGGTATCGGCATCAATGCCCAAAATCCAGTCACTTTTAGGAGAACTAAACAAAAAACCATTGTGTAACGCCCAGGGACGACCTACCCAATCGGGGGGCAAAGGATAATCGGTTTTCAAGCGAAAGCGGGGGTCTTTTGCCGCTATCTCTTTGACTTTTTCCCGCGTACCATCTTGGGAATTGCTATCGACAATCAGAATTTCTCGCACTTCGTAACTCTGTTGACTCAATCCCCGTAAACAACCGTCAATCCTGGCCACTTCGTTTAACGTCGGCACAATCACGCTTACCGTCCCTAACATCTCCGGGGTGGGGGGTTGGGGAGTCAGGGGAGGACGACGACGCGCCCCTTTCAGCAGACGGGAAAGAAGGATAAAAAAGGCAACAGCCTGAGACAGCAGTAGCCCCAGGCAGAATGCACCGAGAATTATCTCAGTTAACAACTTATTTGGCTCCTCTCACCGAAACAACGGGGATTTTTAGGGTTGTTACTTCGCTGGTTGCCACTGTTTGCCCGGAAGCAACAGCCTTGGCGCGATTATAGAGGAGTATTAAAGGCAGAATACCGGTGAGTAATCCTAAGAAAATAGGCGGATAAATACCAGCACCGATACTCATGACCGTAGCAAAGCCAAAATTACCCAAATACATCACAAAAGGTAGGGTTAAATCTTGACTTGGCAGTTTCACCGGTTGCACTTGCCAGATTAAAGTGGCTACCGTCATAAAAACACAGCCTGTACCGAACCAACCAGCAAAATTTTCATAGGGCATCCCAAAGAAGGCCCCCGGTTGTTCCCAAATCCAGAAGGGGATGGTAGTTTGACTCATGGCTGGATCTAGGACAAAATCCCAGGAAGTTAATAATACCGCCCCGATAGCGATCGATCCTAGATTTTGTAGCCACTGGGGTATAGCAAGAGTGGATAAACCAACACGAGCGATGATATAGGCACTAAAACCGAGATAAAACCAAGATAGGGGGATAGTAAAGGGGACTAAACCCGCAATTTTGTAACCTAAGCCCGAAAGATAACGATAATGACCGAAAGGAAAGCCGGTACTGGTTCCTAATAGTTCGCTACAAAGGGATAAACTGATAGCAGGAACCATGAATCCTAACCAGTGCCACACTCCTAGAGTCCGATAGGCATAAACAGCCACCGCTGCCATTCCTAACACCATATACACCACACCCCCCCCGGCCATTGACCAAGCAAAGGCAGTTTTGCCAAAATCAGGTAAATTGGCCACAAATTCGGGATGGGGCAAAACTAGCAACAATCCCGCTAGTCCAAAAGCCATCGATACGATATGACCGATGAGCAGAGCTTTTTCGATCGCAATTAGTCGTCTCATTAAATCTCTAGCACTGCGAAGGGATAATCATTTTCAAGTTTACAAATCTTTATTAAAGAATTATTACGCAGATCGGTCACTTTCGGCAAAAAAGTTTTACTGGGGGTTAGGGATTTGCCTGTCCTAGTTGTTTAGGAGTCAGTCCCGATGCAACAAGTTACACCGTCAAGCATGAAAATATTCTGATTGACGAATTGGCGTTATTTCAGCCTCTATTTTCAAGTCAGTCCTGATGCCAAAGTTGGCACCGCCAAGCCTGAAAGTGGTACTTTTCCCTCCTGCCTTCTGCCTCCTGCCTCCTGCCTCTTTCAAGTCAGTGGTACTTTTCCCTCCTGCCTTCTGCCTCCTGCCTCCTGCCTCTTTCAAGTCAGTGGTACTTTTCCCTCCTGCCTCCTGCCCCCTGCCTCCTGCCTCTTTCAAGTCAGGAGAATCAAGAACGAATAATAAGCAATCAAATTGTCTATTTAGAGATTTTATGCTACTTTATACTTAGGGCTTGCTGAATAATGGTAAAACCCTTTTAAAATAAGGCTTTTGACCTGTTAAAATCTGATGTTCATGCTGCGAAAATAGGATTGGGACTTTCAAAAACCTTGCATTATCCTTCTTGTAGTACATAAATTGGTACAAAAAACAAGGGCAACAAAGCGTGAAACGACCAGCTACTGACTCCTGACTCCTGACTCCTAACCCCTAACCCCACCAATACACTTTTTCAGCAAACCCTACTTAGTTTTTTCATTTTTTTCAACCCCCAACAATTAATTATGCAAGGGGCAATGACTAAAAATGCCTGAAAATAAGTACCTAAGCAAAATTAATTACACATATCTAACCACCTCTTGCCTCTTGCCTCTTGCCTATCTTCACTAGGAAATTAATTTTGCACGACTACTTATATGTTAACAATGATGCTTTTAGCCCGAAAAAAAGGCACTCTAAGATTAAGTCCGCTCAATTGCCCACCAATTGCAGCGGTTCTTAAAAAAACTCTCTCCACCAGACTCACTATAATTAACACAGTAGCCTAGCTATGTCGGCAGAATCTAGACATCGGAGCTTACTTACCAATCGATACCAACTGGTCGAGTTGATCGGTAGCGGCGCCATGGGACAAGTATATCGAGCAGAAGATAAACTATTAGGTGGCGTAACCGTCGCCGTGAAATTCCTCTCGCAAACTCTCCTCAACAAAAGAATGCGTGAGCGCTTCGAGCGAGAGGCGACTATTTCGGCACTTTTAGGCGAAAAAAGTATTCATATTGTTAAAGTTCGTGATTATGGTGTAGATGAAAAGGAAGTCCCCTTCTACGTCATGGAATTTTTGGAGGGGGAAAGCATGAGTGAAATCATCAAATATCACCCGCTGCCTCTCTCGCGCTTCCTCAATCTCACCCGTCAGATTGGTTTCGGCATGGAATGCGCCCATAAGGGTATTATCTTCCAAGGCGAGATGTGTCCGATTATTCACCGGGACATCAAACCTAGCAATATTATCGTGGTTCAGGACTCGGGATTAGGGGAATTAGTGAAAATTCTCGATTTTGGCATCGCTAAACTCATCCAATCGGGAGAATCCCAAACCCAATCGTTTATGGGAACCTTAGCCTATTGTTCCCCAGAACAGATGGAAGGTAAAGAACTCGATCATCGTTCCGATATCTACAGTTTCGGGATTATGATGTACGAGATGATCACGGGAGAAACGCCTCTTTTTCCCGATAATTCCTCCTTTGGCGGTTGGTATGAGGTTCACCACTACGCCGAACCCCGTCCCTTTAATCCTAGCTTGCAATTACCGCCAGAATTAGAACAGTTAATCCTGCGCTGTTTAGCCAAAGCACCCAGCGATCGACCGCAAAGTGCTACAGATATACTACAAATTCTCGAACGACTCGAACCCCTATTCAAAAATGAAATAGTCAAAAAAACCGACGATTACACCACCCAAATCAAAACCCTTGATGATTTAAATCAAACCATTGTTTCTGCTGCTAATGCGAGGGATATCTGTCTCAAGTCCAGTTGGCCTGAGGACAAACCCCGCCAAAAAATCGTCTTCCCACGCTGTCTCCAGGCTGCTGACGGCGTTTTTGCCAGTTTATGGGTAATGTTGGATCGAGAAGATATCGCCGTCCGGGTTGCTAGTGTCCGTTATAATCAATTCCTCTTTTTACCCACACCCCACCCGATGATTCTCTGGATTACTGTCCTCTATCATCGTCAACGGATACCCCGCTGGTTGCCCTGTTATTTGGACTTAAAAACCCCCCAGGGTCAAAAAATGACCAAAACCCTCGGCGAAACCGGTCAATACTGGATTTTATTTTTCCCCCTCGAAGGCGGCCCGATCTGTGAAAATGTGATCACCGCTAATATTCTCCCCAATCAATGCCAAATTTTGCAGCAATGGCTGACCGATAGTCAATTGGGCCGGGGTGGCAACCCGCAAATTAGCAAGCGGATGTTAAAACGGAAACTCGAGGAACTCAAACCCAAAATTCTGGCTAAATTAGATTCAGAACTGGCCGGGCAGCCCTAAAAAATTAGGGAGGCATTAACTAACCCCTTTTTTATTGAACAAGGTGGAGGCAATGTTTGTAATAAGTTCGTAGTGGGGCCTACATAGTTCCTGAGTCTGACGAAAAATTTTTCTGAACTTCGGTTAGAATCGAGGAACTGTATGTGATTGCCGTATTTACTGCGATAAACCTATGACTAAACTGCTGCAACAGGCGATCGCCCAAATCCAACAACTTCCGCCCGAACAACAAGATGCAATCGCATCGCGGTTTCTGGATGAGTTGAAAGACGAGCAAAAATGGGAAGCTAGTTTTGCTGCCACAACAGATGAGCAATGGGAGCAGATGACTGCGATGGTGCGTCAGGAAATAGCAATGGGTGAAACTACTCTAGCCAGTGAAGTATTTCCGACACAAAAATGAAATCAAGTGTCACCAAAACGTTTCGTAAACAGCTTAATAATCTTCCTGCATCAGTTCAGGAACAAGCAGCCAAAGCTTATGCACTCTGGCAAGAAGATCCGTATCACCCCAGCCTTCAGTTTAAACAAGTCAGTCAAAAGCAACCGATCTACTCCGCTCGTGTCAGCCTTAACTATCGGGCTTTGGGTTTGTTAGAGTCTGAGCATATTTATTGGTACTGGATTGGCGCACATGATGAGTATGATGAGTTGCTGAAACGGATGTAATTTTGGGGTAATCGATGAATATGCCCCATAACAGCGCAGTCGAGCGGACAGCGGACGGGACTAATATTTGTGTATATTGCCAAAGCTATCTGCCGCTCTTCACTTTCGCTATTAGCCATCATCCATTCCCAATGCCTACTTCTGTATTATAAGTTGGGTACTATTTTTGTAGATAGTGCAGAAATCTACAGGAGATCAAGTAATGAGTGAATCAGAAAGCAACAAGGTGCGTTACAAACCATAACGCACCAAAATTTTTATTAATCTCTAACAAAGATTACAGGGGTCGATAGACGCGATAATCAATATTGGGGAAAATATTATCGATTTCCTCGACTTTTTGCAACCAACCGGCATCAATCTTCTCGGATTTCACATCTTCATAGATTTTATTTAACCGCAGCAGGTGGGAACGAGTGCGCCGGACAGCATAGGGAACCATCGTACCGGTTCGCATAATAAACGCCCAATCAGAAGATTGTGCTAATAATAACTCCCGGGCCGCCTGATTTAAAGCCCGTTCCTGCAATTCATCCTCCGCTTCATGATGACTTAATTCAATCATCCGTTCCGTGCCTTTGTGTAGGTGAGGATAGATCCAAGCATTAGTTTCATTCAGCCAGTATTCATGGAAACCCTTATAACCCCAACTAGATTGGGAAGGACGACAGACCTGCTGGGTCGGGTTAGCCCGGAGATAATCGGCTAAATGGGTCATTTGGTAGATATTTTGGTCATACCAAGACTTACGGAACAGAAAATCAATAAACCAGGGTCCCTCATACCACCAGTGACCGAATAACTCGGCATCGTAGGGAGAAACAACCAGGGGAGGACGGCCCATAATTCCGGCTAAACTCTCCACTTGCCGCTCGCGATTATACATAAAATTGCCTGCGTGTTCGGCGGCTTTTTCTTTGGCCCAGTAGGGGTCATAAAGACCTTTTTCCGATAAACCACCGTCCCGGCTAGTAATTTTGTGGTATTTGATGCCTATATTCTTGCGTTGACCGTTGGGCATGATATAGGGCTTAATATATTCGTATTCCGCTTCCCAGCCCAAATCTTTATAGAATTCCCGATAAACTATATCCCCCGGATAACCGACTTGGGAAGACCACACCTGTTGGGAAGATTCGTGGTCACGACCGAAAGCGGCCACCCCGGTTTCCGTGAAAATGGGCGCGTAACTGCCGTAACGGGGGCGAGGACGACCGTAGAGAATACCGTGGCCATCGACGAGGAAATAACGAATGCCTGCATCGGCTAACATTCTTTCTACCCCTTCGTAGTAGGCACATTCCGGCAACCAAATGCCCTTGGGACGACGACCGAAATTTTCTTCGTAGTGTTGACAGGCCACCTCAATTTGCGCCCAGACCGCTTGTGGGTACATTTTCATCAGGGGCATATAACCATGAGTCGCACCACAGGTGATAATTTCTAGGTTATTACTGTCGAGGAATTGTTTAAATGCCTTGACCAGATCCCGATCGTATTTTTCCCAAGTTTGTCGGATACTTTGGAAAGATTCAGCGTAATATTCGGCTAAGTAGCGAATATGGCCATTGTGTTGATTATGGTCGATTTCTTTAGCAATTAATTCTTCTAACTTACCTAAGTGTTCTTCATAACGCTCTTGCAGTAACGGATCCCGCAGCATCGACACCAAAGGCGGAGTCATGCTCATGGTCATTTTAAAATCGATACCATCCCGCTTGAGACCTTCAAAAACTTGCAGCAGAGGGATGTAGGTTTCTGTGATTGCTTCGTATAACCATTCTTCTTCGAGGACGTAATCGCTTTCGGGATGGCGGACGAAAGGGAGATGAGCGTGGAGAACTAGGGCAACATAGCCAAAAGCCATAGGATTTCTTCTTAGAATTAAGGAATAAAACTTTAAGATTAGGTTGAGTAGATTTTATACTATCTTAAGCTTCTACAATAAAGAATATGATAAAAGTCGATCAATCGTCGATCGATCTCGTCAATCCCTAGGTTTACTAATTTCCCGATGCTCCCATCTAACGAGCCCCTGACTGCTTTAGGGAGAGAGACGACAACGCCTCTCTCGATTCAACTTTTGCTGTTTGTTGATGACCGTCCCAGTTCTCAAGAAATTATCCGTCAAATTCAGGCCTATCTCCAGTCTTTAAAGTCTGATTACCCAATTGACCTACAAATCATCGAAATTCGCCAGCAACCTCATTTAGTCGAACATTTTCGCCTTGTAGCTACCCCCGCCTTGGTCAAAATTGCCCCCGGCCCCCGCCATACCCTCGCAGGCAGTAATCTGGTGGAACAGTTTAAAAAATGGTTGGTACGCTGGCAAAAAGCGATTAAAGAGGAGGTCAAAAATCATCCCGCTGATGATGCACAACTTCAAGAGGTGGAACATTCGGGCGAACTCATCCGCATCGCCGATGAGGTTTTTCGTCTCAAACAAGAAAAGGAAGAATTATTAGAACAATTAAAATTTAAAGACCAAATTTTGGCTATGTTAGCCCACGATTTACGCAGTCCTCTCACCGCCGCTTCCATCGCCGTGGAAACCCTAGAATTAGCCTATCATCAACCAGATACTGAGCGCAGTCTGCAATTACGAGAACAACTGCACCAACAGGCCCGCAAACAGTTCCGGATTATGAACCGTTTGATTACAGATATTCTGCAAGCTTCTAAGAGCATGGCGGCGCAATTTACTCTCCAACAGAGTAAATTTTATCTCCAATCCCTCTGTCAGGAAATTTTGTCTCAATTTACCGATACTTTTCAGGAAAAGACTTTAATTCTCCAAAGCGATATCCCCCAAGATTTGCCCCCCGTCTATGCTGATGAGGAGTTAATCCGACAGGTGATTATTAATCTCTTGGAGAATGGGATCAAATATACCCCCGCCGGCGGCGCAATTACCCTTTCTGTCCTCCATCGTACTACTCAAAAAGTACAGGTGAGCATCAGTGATACTGGCCCCGGCATCCCCGAAGAAAAACAAGAGCATATTTTTGAGGGTCATGTGCGTCTCAAACGGGATGAGGGTAAAGAAGGTTATGGCATCGGTTTATCGGTCTGTCGCAAGATTATTCGCGCCCACTACGGTCAAATTTGGGTGGATAGTGTCCCTGACCACGGCAGTAGTTTTCACTTCACCCTGCCAGTTTATCGCTAAAATGCTCCGCTAACCAATTATCAATGTCCCCTAAAACTAAGTCGGGGATTTCCCAGGGGAACAGATGGGCTGTATCTGGGTAACATTTCCACCGAGACAGTTTCAGTTTTTCGGCCGTTTCTTGGCTCGAGGCACTGGTAATATGGCGATCATTTGCCCCCGCCAGAACTAAGCAGGGAATTGTGATTTTGTCAAGAGATTTTAAACAATTGTAACCTTTTTTTAAAGCCCGATTTAGAGCGCGATCGGCAAATGGAGAAGTTTGTAAGTAGGCAGGAACAGCATCTTGAGCGAGATATTGATAGGCAATCCCTTGATGTTGTGAAAAAAGATACTGAAACAGAGAACGACGGGCAAAAGTATCAATATTCCAACGCCATCCCGGTTTGATCTGATTGAGAATTGCCGCTATCCCCGTCAAAACTAAATCTGTGGTGGTGATGGGAGGATGACTACCCCAAGGACGCGCGGCCGAGGCCACTAGAATTAAACCAGGAAAGCGATCGGGATGCCGCAATACTAATTCCAGTGCGATTATACCCCCCAAAGACCAACCGAGAATTAAACATTGCTGGATTTTTTGGCGATCGAGCAGCCCGATTAAATCCTCTAGATGTTCTTCTAGCTGAAAATCGCAGCGATAACGACTTTTACCGTAGCCGCGCAGATCCGGGGCCAGGGTTTGCCAGCGTTGGCAAAAATGATCGGTAAATACAGACATACTGGCTGCCGAACCGGGATGACCGTGCAGACAGAGGATCGGATAGCCATTACCTTTAATGTTAACGTTTAGAGCCATCGACATTGATCAGTTATCAGTTATCAGTTATCAGTTATCAGTTATCAGATTTGAGTTTTAAGTGTGCAGTATGTAAGCTGTTGACTATCTAAATTACTCGTTAAGATTGCAGGGGAGCGCTGGAGCTGCGGAGCAGCGAGAGGCAGTTTGAGCATTTGTACTAAAATTTCCAATACGCAGTTTAAATTCAGTACAGCTTGTTAAGCTAAGACGTATTTAAACCGCTTATTCTTAGATTAGCCGAATCTCCTCCAATTCCTTTACTGTTGCAAGAGTGCAAGAGCGCAAGAGTGCCTCGTCTCAACAAGCAATTTAAATTACGAACAGCTTAAGCGAGCAGTATTAAGGGACTTGCGCTTTGATAATGTACCTTTTGGGCGAACGCAGTTCGCCCCTACATTGTGGACAAAATCCGTTACTGTAGGGGCGCAAGGAACTGGCACCCTCCGCTCGCTCAGGTTTGCTGATCACCCTAAGTAGGGGGAGAGCCTTCGAGAGCCCCCTTCCTCTTAGGGACTTGCGCTTTGATAATATGCCATCTGGCTGGTCTGATTCTTCTACAGAGCGATTTCCTGGCTGGGATATTATTC
>NZ_JADBSZ010000154.1:0-13751 GCF_020246425.1 Microcystis sp. M079S1 | reverse complement strand
TTGAGAGAATCGTGCTTCAAAACCTTGCGTCTTCATCGGCCCGCGTCCTGTAGGGGCGAAGCATTCGGGCAATAACCTATCGGTGAAACCGGAGATTTTCTATCCGAATGCTTCGCCCGTACTTTTTGCCGCAAACCCTACTTATGCAAGAACTCTAGTGTAAGCTGTTGTGCAAAAACAAAGGAGTTGAGCGGAAACACTCAACTCCTTTGTTTTTTATGCTTGATTCTATCTATAAAGTGTTATTGTGACTGCCAAAAACTTGCGCTTTTAGTGCATCAATTTCGGCTAATAACTCGCGACGATTTTCATCCTTGAGCAGATAGCGCCAGACAAACCAACCAGTGTAAACGATCCCAACTAATTGTAGGATAGGAGCAAGGAGGGGAATATCATCGATCGCATCTAAAACCGCTAGGGTAACTTTCACGGTGACAAAACTGGCTAAAATTGCCCCCAGAACGATTAAAGGTTTTTTGTATCCAGAGAAGAAACTACCGATATAATCGGGGACGTTAGCCAGATAGGACATCACCGAATCCCAAACTGGTTCTACATATTCAGACCAAATCTGTTCGGTGCTGCTGCTGCTGGGTTTGCTCAGAGACCCGGGTAAATCCGTTCTAATCGGATTTTGGGTCTCGGTCGGTTGCATTGATTCCATATTAACTGATCCTCATCATTAAGGTTAGACAGTGCGCGAATACGACCAACGGGGGTCAATTTTAACAGACTGAATAGACTAACTCGCTGTTGCCCATATTATCGGATAATTGCGATACTAGGCGGAAAGTTGCTCAACAACTATTAAGAATCAAGGATTTAGCTTCTCAATTTTATCGTCAGTCTGACCGCAATTCTCTATTCTAACAGCAGGTAGCGATCGGAGTTGAGGAATCAGGGGGTGTCAGTTATCAGTGAACAGTAATCAGTTATCAGTGGGGAGATAGAGAGAAAAAAGCCGGTGGGTTACGGTGAATACTCAATTTTTAGTCAGAGTATAACTTATTTTCGCCTAACCCACCCTACAGATGATTACCTATGTGCTGATCTGGTGGGTTACGGCGAATACTCAATTTTTAGTCAGAGTATAACTTATTTTCGCCTAACCCACCCTACAGATGATTACCTATTCCTGGATAAGTTGCATGGGTGCGGTGCGAGGATCGATGATTTTCTGACCTAAACCCGAAAATTTGACCGCTAGATTCATTTTTTTACCCGCACCGAGGATATGGGTCACTTCTCCTTCTCCAAAAGTAGAGTGTAACACTCGATCGCCTACGCCCCATTTTCTTTGATCAGAGGCGGTTGTTTGAATGGGAACCACTTTTGGGGTCTTTTTCGGTTTCAGGTTGCTTGTGAGCAATTCTGGGGGCAATTCCTGCAAAAATTGGGAAGCTACCTTCATCTCTTTATTCCCCCAGACATATCTTTCTTTTGCGTAGGTTAAAAATAATTGTTCCTTGGCCCGAGTCACTCCCACATAACACAAACGGCGTTCTTCCTCAAGAGCAATGGGATCGTTTAAACTACGATTATGGGGAAAAATGCCCTGTTCTAAACCGACTAAAAAGACGATAGGAAACTCTAAACCTTTGGCGGAATGAAGGGTCATTAAGGAGACTTTTTCTTGACCTTCCTGAAGATTATCTAAATCCGAGGCTAAACTAGCACTAGCGAGAAATTCCTGGAGATTGGTTTCTTCGTTTTCTTCTTGGAATTGTACCACGGCGCTATACAATTCTTGAATATTCTCGATGCGGGTATCAGCTTCCTCGGTTCCCTGCTGTTTTAACTCATCGATATATCCCGAATCTTCCATGATTTGATCTAGGATTTCACTAGCGGATAAATCGGTGATTTTTTCTTGCAGGTTTTGGATAATTTTAGCTAACTTATTGATGCTTTTAGTCGCACGACCGGCGAGAGTATTAACGGAAGTTTCATCGCTGATAATTTCCCATAAAGGTACTCCTAATTCTTGGGCAGCTTTGAGCAAATTATCGATTGTGGTTTTACCGATACCGCGCCGGGGAGTGTTAATAATTCTCAGTAAACTAACGGTATCGGCAGGATTGGCAATCACTCGTAAATAAGCGATCGCATCTTTAATCTCCTGTCGATCATAAAATTTAAATCCCCCGACAATATTATAGGGGATATTATTGCGAATTAAGCCATCTTCAAAGGGGCGAGATTGGGCATTAATTCGGTAGAGAATGGCAAAACTACCCCAATTTAATTCGGGGTTTTCTTGGGTAAATTCTCGAATTTTATCGATAACAAAAGCTGCTTCTTCCTGTTCATCTCTGGCTTTAAAAACATAAATACTCTCGCCTCCTTCTCTGGTGGGAACAAGGACTTTATCGATTCTTTGACTATTCTTTTCAATTAACTTATTTGCCGCTTGCAGAATATTCTCCCGTGAACGATAGTTTTCCTGTAGTTTCACCATCGTGCGAGTATCATCATCGGGTAAACCATCGCCAAAGTCCGCTTGAAAATTGAGCAGAATAGTAAAATCTGCCATCCGAAAACTATAGATAGATTGGTCGGCATCACCCACCACAAAAATCGATCGATCCGTCCAATTCCACTCACTTTTTTTCGTTTCACCATTGGTGGACAAAAGCCGAATTAACTCGTACTGAATCCGGTTAGTGTCTTGGTATTCATCGACTAAAATATGTTTAAATTGCGTATGCCAATAACCGAGAATAGACTCATTTTGCTGAAAAAGACGGACTGGAACCAGTATCAAATCATCAAAATCTAGGGCATTATTTTGGGACAATTGCATCTGATAAGCCTGATAAACCTCAGAAATGACCTTTCCTCGAAAATGAGGGTTTTCTCTGGCGTAATCTGCGGGGGTTAAACCTAAATTTTTAGCATTACTAATCGCATAACGTAGATTGCGGGCATCAAATTTTTTATCGTCTAAATTCATTTGTTTAGTGACGATATTTTTCACCAAACTCTGGGCATCAGACTCGTCCATAATCGAAAAATTCCTTTGCCAACTATGACCATATTCATCCTGATATTTATTAATGTCATAGCGCAAAATCCGACCGCAAAGACTGTGAAAAGTCCCGATCCAGAGTTTTTTAGTATAATGCCGATAAACTTGAGAAAAGAGTTTTTTCTGTTCGTATTCTTCTAAAAGTTCTAATCTTTGACCGTATTTTTCCTGTGCTTTCTGTTGAGCAAAAGTTTTTTCAATTCTAGTTTTCATTTCCCGGGCCGCCTTATTGGTAAAAGTGACCGCGAGAATATTTTCCGGATCGACCCCGTGATGACGGATCAAATGGGCGATACGATAGGTTAAAGCGCTAGTTTTTCCCGATCCTGCTCCAGCAACCACCAACAGGGGGCCGCAAAAATGCTCAACAGCAAGGCGCTGGGAAGGATTGAGTTGTTCTAAATAATCGGCTGTGACTGTCATAATCTTTCCATATAGCTCTGCGACCTCTATTAATCAGGCTACATCATCGAGACGGCTATCGGGCATTAGTCAACCCCTTCAAGAGATAAAAATTTTTTGGGCTAGTTTGTTTCAAATCGCTCAAGATTCTAAGTTGTCATCTACAATGGAATTAGCGGAGACGAAAGTTTCCGTTCACTCCTCACACCACACTCCGTCCGGACAATGTTCGGGCGGTTTCTTATTGAAAATACTCGATCTCTACAAATTCCCTGTTACACTGTATGATCAAAGATTTCTTGGAATCTTTTTGCGTTCAAACGTACTACCATGTGAGGGACATCACTTGTCTAAACGTTATTTGTTCACCTCCGAATCGGTTACAGAGGGACATCCCGATAAAATTTGTGACCAGATTTCTGATACTATTCTCGATGCTCTGTTATCCCAAGATGACCACAGTCGTGTAGCGGCTGAAGTGGTTGTCAATACAGGGTTAGTCTTGATTACTGGTGAAATCACCTCGAAAGCACAGGTTCATTTCGTCGATTTAGTTCGCAAGAAAATCGCTGAAATCGGCTATATCAACGCAGATAACGGCTTTTCCTCGAATAGTTGCACCGTTTTAGTCGCTTTAGACGAACAATCTCCCGATATTTCCCAGGGTGTCACGGCTGCTCAGGAAAATCGCGAACTTCTCAGCAATGATGAACTCGATAAAATTGGTGCGGGAGACCAGGGTATTGTCTTCGGTTTCGCTTGCAATGAAACCCCCGAATTTATGCCCTTACCGATTAGTTTAGCCCACCGCATCGCTCGCCGTTTAGCGGCAGTCAGAAAAACGGGTGAACTGTCCTATCTGCGTCCCGACGGTAAAACGCAAGTATCGGTCATTTATGAAGATGGTCGTCCCGTGGGTATCGATACTATCCTTGTTTCTACCCAACACGATGCTACTATCGGCGATATCACCGATAATGATCTCGTCCAACAAAAGATTAAAAGTGATCTCTGGGAAGCGGTAGTACAACCGGTCTTCAGCGATTTAGAGATTAAACCCGATGCCAATACCCGTTATCTGGTTAATCCCACCGGAAAATTCGTCATTGGTGGACCCCAAGGCGACGCGGGATTAACGGGACGGAAAATTATCGTCGATACCTACGGTGGCTATTCTCGTCACGGTGGCGGCGCTTTCTCCGGTAAGGATCCTACCAAAGTCGATCGCTCCGCGGCCTATGCTTGCCGTTATGTGGCCAAAAATATCGTCGCTGCTGGTTTGGCCGATAAGTGCGAGATTCAAGTGGGTTATGCGATTGGGGTAGCTCGTCCGGTCAGTCTCTTCGTGGAAACCTTTGGCACCGGTAAAGTCGCTGATGATGTGATTCTGGACTTAATCAATAAATACTTTGAACTCCGTCCGGCCGGTATTATCCAAACCTTTAACCTGCGCGGTTTACCCAGTGAAAGAGGCGAGCGTTTTTACCAAGATGTGGCCGCTTATGGTCATTTTGGCCGCAATGATCTCGATTTACCCTGGGAACAAACCGATAAAGCCGCTATCCTCAAAGAAGCTTTGACTTCTGCGGTAGTATAGGGTTAAAAATTAACTGCAATTTTTGATTCAGGAATAGAGTTTCAGGCTCTATTCCTTTTTTATACTAAATCCGTTGAGTATAGGCTACTTATCAGGACAGGCAATAGGCAATAGGAGCAATAAATAATTAGTCTTTAATAACCGGATTTAGGACTATCAGTCAATCGAATCTGTCTTTCTGTTTGTGTTCTTTGTGCCTTTGTGTTTATCCTTAACTCTTATGGTATAACCGGACAACAAAAGGTTTGGTTTTAAACTTTAGCCTCCCTATTCTCTGGGTCTTCTTGTCGCTAAAAAAAGCTCACCTGTTATACTAAATCCGTTGAGTATAGGCTACATATCAGGAGAGGCACTCATGGAAAAGGCAATAGGCAATAGGGTGAATAAATAATCATTCTTTAATAACAGGATTTAGTGTTATTTGTTGATGAGTGAAGATGAATATAGCGTTTCTCATCAAGAGGAAGTGTAACCTGATTGGGTAAGGAAAACTTCCCATCTCACCAATAAGATAACTGCTATATAGTTAAAATTGACAACTTAGGTTAAGATGATGCTAGGTTTCACCAGTTAAAGACCTATGGATAACAAAATTCTCGACGTTCACCATCTCACCGTTGAATTTTCTAATCAGAAAAGAACAACAGTCGCCGTTAATAACATTAGTTTTAGCTTGCAGAAAGGTCAAGTTCTCGGTTGTGTGGGGGAGTCGGGTTCAGGAAAATCTGTCACCTCCCTCGCACTCATGGGACTGGTTCCCTCTCCGGGAAAAATTACTGGGGGAGAAATTTGCTTTCGTCCGGCAAAAGGTCAGTCAATGCAAGCAGTAGATTTATTATCTATTCCCCCGGAAGAATTGCGTTATTATCGCGGGGGAGAAATGGCGATGATTTTCCAAGAACCAATGAGTTCTCTTAATCCAGTTTATAACATCGAGTTTCAACTCACCGAAGCAATTTTACTGCATCAAAAAGTCACCACTGAACAGGCAAAAAATCAAGCAATATCTCTACTGCAAGAAGTGCGTTTATTACCCAGTGATGAACAGTTGGAGGAGCAGTATATAGAAACTTTTCCCTTAGAAAATAAGGGTCATGTCAGAGAAAAAATTAGAACTTATATTCAGGAACAAAAAGAGGCAATTCTCAAGCGTTATCCTCACGAATTATCGGGGGGACAATTACAAAGGGTAATGATTGCCATGGCGATTTCTTGTAATCCTACCCTATTAATTGCCGATGAACCAACCACCGCTTTAGATGTGACTGTCCAAGCAGAAATATTAAGATTATTAAGAGATTTGTGTAAAAGCGATCGAGAAATGTCAATGGTTTTTATCTCCCACGATTTAGGAGTTATTAACGAAATTGCCGATCAAATTGTCGTGATGTATCAAGGAGAAATTGTCGAACAAGGACCGAAAGAAGAAGTATTAAATTCTCCCCAACATCCCTACACAAAAGGTTTACTTGCCTGTCGTCCTCGCTTAAACTCTCGTCCAGAAAAATTGCCCACTGTCAGCGATTTTTTACGAGTGGAAAAAGACTCTCAAGGTAAGATTATTGAATTACAGGAAATTACTCCACCAGCAGTTAAATTTATTACTCTCCAGGAGGAAGAAAGCAGAATTGAAGGTTTACAAGATCACGAGAATATTTTATCGGTAGAAAATTTATCGGTTAGATTTCCAGTTAAGGGAGTTTTCGGGCAAGTAAAGACCTTTTTTAATGCCGTAGATCAGGTCAGTTTTGCCGTTAAACAGGGGGAAACCCTCGGTTTAGTCGGTGAGTCGGGCTGCGGAAAATCTACCTTAGCAAGGACAATTCTGCGCTTAATTCCTGCCACTTCTGGAGATATCTATTTCCGAGGAGAAAATCTCGCTAAATTAAACCCCAGCGATCCAAAATTAAGACTACTGAGACGGGAATTACAGATAGTTTTTCAGAATCCCTACAACTCCCTGAATCCCCGTTTATCCATCGGTAAAGCAATTTTAGAACCGATGGTTATTCATCATACCGGCGGCAATTCCCAAAAGCGACGGCAACGAGTAGAATATTTATTAGAACGAGTTAAACTTGATCCTAATTGGTTTGATCGCTATCCCCATCAATTATCAGGAGGACAACGACAAAGGGTGTGTATTGCTCGCGCTTTAGCCTTAAATCCTCAGTTTATTATCTGTGATGAATCTGTCTCTGCTTTAGATGTTTCCGTGCAAGCGGGAGTCTTAAATTTACTCAAAGAATTACAGCAGGAATTTAATCTCACTTATATCTTTATTTCCCACGATTTAAGTGTCGTCAGATTTATGAGCGATCGGATTATGGTGATGAATAAAGGTAAAATTGAGGAAATGGGTACAGCTAACCAAATTATTAACTCTCCCCAAAGTGATTACACCCGTAAACTTATCGCTTCCATTCCCCAATTTACCGAAAGTCTTGCTAGTTAAGTAGCTGGTTATAATTGAATTAAAAATGGATTTTAGCTTCGATCCCCCCTTAGTCCCCCCTTAATAAGGGGGGTGCCGATCCCCCCTGCCCCCCTTGATAAGGGGGGTGTCTGACAACTTTTAACACCTACCTAGTTAAAATTAGCCATCAAACCTAAAGGATTAGCTGCCTCTAATTGTGCCGATAAACCTAACAAAGTGATTTCATCAGCAGGTTTACCAACTAACTGAATTGCCACGGGTAAACCCTGACTATCCACTCCCGTGGGTAAAGCAATCGCGGGTAAACCACTCGCATTAGCAATCGGAGAAGGGGCAATCCAACTAATCATCTTATTAACCGCTTCTTCCGGTGGTAAATTTTCCCACTCAGCAATTCCGGGGGGTTGATGTAGAAAAATTGGCAAAAGTAAGACATCAAAATTATCAAACATCGCCACAATTTGCCGCGAAATAACGTGCATCTGCCGCACCGCTTGCAGGTATTCCCCCGCACTGCCAGAATTGTCCAATAACCATTGGTTAAGGGGACTTAATAACTCCTTGGGAATTCCCGTCGCCGCCGTCCCCGCTTGCCAAATACGGCGAAAAGGAGCGATTAAAGCCTGTAAATCGGGAGAATACTCCGTTAAATGATGCCCCATGTTCTCTAAATTTTTAGCCGTCTCGATCACAGCATTTTTATAGACGGCAGCCGCTTCGCCGAAGGGGGATATGGAAGTAGAAAAAGCGATTCTTAGGGGTTTTACGCCTCTCTGAGTGGCTTCTAGGAAAGAAAAGGGCGGATCGGGTAGCCAGTAGGGATCGCCCGTCGTATAGCCCGAAATCACGGTAAGCAGCGCCGCCCCATCTGCCACCGTCTTAGAAAGAGTGCCGTTAGTGGCGATACCGCTTTGAAATTCCCCCACTGGGGCATAGGAAACGCGCCCACGACTGGGTTTTATCCCCACCAAACCGCAACAACCCGCCGGAGTACGAATGGAACCGCCACCGTCGGAACCCTGGGCAATCGGGCAGAAACCCGCCGCTACCGCCGCCGCCGCACCGCCACTGGAACCTCCTGCGGTATAATCGCGGTTGAAGGGGTTACGAGTCGGCAAAAAACCCGGATTTTCGGTGTAGGGAAAGGAACCTAGCTGGGAAGTGGCAGTTTTGCCCAGAAGGATAAAACCCGCCATTTTCATTCTGGTGACGATTCCTTCGTCGTATTGGGCAATATTTCCCTGTAAAGCGGCGACTCCGTAACTAACCGGCATTCCAGCGACGGCATTTAAGTCTTTAATGGCGGTGGGAACTCCAAAAAAAGGCGGTAATTCGGCAGTAGCGGTGATTTGACTTAATTGTTCCGTTTGGGCGCTCGCGGTTGCTAGGGCGCTTTCCCTGGCGACATGGACAAAACTACCAATTTGACAGTCAAATTTCTCAATTCTGTCGAGGTATAAATGGGTTAATTCTAGGGGGGAGATTTGTTTAGTGCGAATCAGTTGGGCTAATTCTAGGGCAGATTTTTGCAATAATTCATCACTCATGAGCGATCGAGGTAAAATAAGTAGGTGAAAATAATTATATTCGTTAGTGATGGAGATGGTTTTAAAGGAAAAAGGAAAAAGTAAAAAAAGGGACATTGCCGTAAAAATTTCCCGATCCCCTATCCCCCCTTGTCTTGGAAAATTATGACCCCACAGTTAATTGAAATTCTCTCGGCTGACGAAATTCGTCGCACCATTACCCGTTTAGCTTCCGAAGTTATCGAAAAAAGTGGCGATTTAAATAACTTGATTTTGATCGGTATCTACACGCGAGGAGTGCCTTTAGCTAATTTAATTGCTAATCAAATTGAGAGCTTAGAAGGGGTAAAAGTTCCCGTGGGAGCGATCGATATTACCTTCTATCGCGACGATCTCGATCGCATTAAAACCCGCACTCCTGCTAAAACCAAAATGCCCCTAGATGTCACGGGAAAAACCGTGATTTTAGTCGATGATGTTATCTATAAAGGTCGCACAATCCGCGCCGCTTTCAATGCTATTATTGAGTATGGCAGACCGCAAAAAATCCGCTTATTAGTCCTCGTTGATCGTGGTCATCGGGAATTACCAATTCACCCGGATTTTACGGGCAAAAAACTCCCCACCGCAGCCGAGGAACAGGTAAAAGTTTATCTACAAGAGATTGACGGCAAAGATGGGGTGGAATTAATCAAATAAACTGGGGATTGGTAACTAATCCCCAGAGGAAAATAAACAGAATTGCATCGATAATTAGGTAGGCGTTAAAAATTATCAGACACCCCCCTTATCAATGGTAGGGTTGATTCATGAATCAACCCTACCTTATCAAGGGGGGCAGGGGGGATCGAACCTAAAATCCATTTTTAATTTAATTATAACCAGCTACTTAATAGCCACAAAAATATCACTTCTTGAGGTTTTTTCCTGTTTAAAACACCGAACAAATTTAACCACCGAATCACCAAAGTCTGCTGAAGCTTTTACCCTCTATATATTTGCTAAATAAAAAAATCATCTATTTTTAGGGCAAGGTAAAAGCAGCAATTACGGGATAATGATCGGAAGGAATAAGATTCAACCAACGGGAAGGATCGACTTTTGCCCAATCTAACTGTAAACGGTTATCATAATAAATTGTATCGATGGCTAAATAAGGGGTATCGGTGTAATTATTAAAGCTCATTTGTTCGGCTAATTCCAAATCGGCTAAAGCATCCTTTAATCTAATTTCTGACTGGAGAGGTTGAGTTAAAATCTGACGGGGTAATCGTTGAGAATTAACATTAAAATCCCCCGTTAAAAATAGGTAATCTTCTGTTAAATCTAGTTGACAAAAATGCTCTTGTATGCACTTAGCCCCTAAGTTCTTAGCTTGGTCGCTATAGTAATCGAGATGGGTATTATAAAACTGCAAAGTTTGCCCCTCAAGAGTGCCAAATTTAGCCCCCGTTACCATGCGGGGATAAGGATTACCCCAAGCTTCAGTGATACTGCCAATAATATCGGGAGTTTCTGATAGCCAAAATTCGTATATTTCCAAACATTGTAACCGACTTGGTTGATATAAAATCGCACAATGTTCATCTAATCCTGTCCCCCTGCGATCGCTGCCTAAACTTTGGTATTTTGGCAATAAACGGTGTAGATCCAATAGTTGATTAGCGCGAGCTTCCTGAGTACCAATTATATCAGGAGAATAGTGAGCAATTAAAGCCGCTACTGCTTCCCTTCTTACTCGCCAATTACGCTCATCGGGATCGGGTTTATCGTAGCGAATATTAAAGGACATTGCTGTTAGTTTCATAGGAAAATGGAGAATGAGGAAGGGAAGTAGGGAAGTGGGAATCGGTAGTGGGAAGTGGGAAGTGGGAAGTGGGAAGTGGGGAAGCTGTCTCATCACCCTATCACCCCAAAACCCTCCGCAACGCGCACGCAGTGACCACCCTATCTCCTGAATACTGAATACTGACTCCTGACTGCTAACTCCTAATAATTAATTAGGGCTTGCTGAATAAATCTAAAAACCTTGTTGGGTAAGACTTTTAGACCTTTTGTCAATCAAAAAGTAATGGATATGGGAGTGATCGGGGGGAAATTTAGGCACTTTTTCCCTGAAAATTAGGTAATTGGCCACCTCAAAACTGGTAAAACCCCACACCCCACACCCCACACCCTGCCCCCAGGAAAAACTTTTTCAGCAAACCCTAATTATCAGGATTTTTTGGCAATTGTCCAGAAGGGAAAAGTCTGACTGGGATTGATGATAACTCCCGTGATGCCATTGCGAGCAAAAGCGTATTCCTTGGTTTGCCAAAGGGGAATATAGGGAACTTCATCGGCGAGAATTTCTTGAATTTTGCCAAAGATTTGCTTTCTTTTGGCTGGGTTACTTTCCCGACGGGATTGTGCGATTAATTGATTCATTTCTTGACTATAAAAAAATGAGCCTTGGCTTTGCGATCCTCCTTCTTCGCAGCCAGTTTCTGGGGAACCTTTAGCACAATCTAAAAAGGGATAAATATAGTTATCTGCATCCAAAAAATCGGGATACCAATTAGATAGGGCAGTGGTATAAAGTCCCTGGCTAATATTACGGAAAAAGGCCGCTCCTAGGATACTATTGGGTTCAAATTGAATCCTATTATCTAAATCCCGTTTTGATAGGGCTTTCATCACTGCCGCCACGCTGCTGGAAGTGATCGATCCCGAGGAGTGCCAAACTTCTACAATTGCGGGTTTTTCTTGACTATAACCAGCAGCTTTTAGTAATTGTTTAGCTTGCTCTATATTATGGTTGCCATAGCGCTCTTTAAACACCGGTTGTGACTCGGAAAAAGTAGTAGGAATGAGACTAAAAAGAGGGATGCCTTGACCTTGTAAAATGCGCTCATTAAGTAAATCTCGATCGACTAGAGAAGCAATGGCTTGTCGCACTAAAATATTATTGGTGGGTTCACTTTTGAGATTGAGGCTCATAAAGTTAATTGCTGCCCCAGAAGATTCGATGGCTTGCCATTTTTCCTGCGCCGCTTCTGTGCGTAATTTTCTCACTTGAGGAGGGAGTAAAGATTGATAGGCAATATCCACCGCACCCGTCTGAAAACCGTTGAATAAATTGGCAGGATTCGAGAGATAAATTTGAACATTAACTCCCTTATTTTTGGCCGGTTCTCCCCAATAGCGATCGAAGGCTTCTAAACTAAAAGAATCGCTGGTAACTGCTTTTAATCGATAATGTCCCGTGCCGATAAATTCTTCAGGTTTAAATTTACCCTCGCCAATTTGATAAAATTTGGGTGAAACTGCACAGGCTCCGGGGTAAGCTAAAAGAGCGGGAAAGGCGGCAAAAGGTCTGGTTAGTTTAATAGTAATTTCGTCTTCTTTGGTAGCAGTGATTTTATCAATTGTATCCCGGAGAAGAAAGGAAGGTTCACCACCATTTTTGATAAATCTTTCTAGGGAAAACTTCATCGCCTCTGCG
The DNA here is from genome assembly GCF_020246425.1 of Microcystis sp. M079S1. Classification (NCBI taxonomy): domain Bacteria; kingdom Bacillati; phylum Cyanobacteriota; class Cyanophyceae; order Chroococcales; family Microcystaceae; genus Microcystis; species Microcystis sp. M079S1. The sequence continues at coordinate 1,277 of NZ_JADBSZ010000154.1, read as the reverse complement.
TTAAAAACCGTGCCATCATGAAAAATAACTCCTCGACGTACTGGGATAGTATAGGTCAAACCATCGGGGCTAATTTGCGGTAATTCCGTGGCCAGGAGAGGCTTTAAATTAGTGGTTCCTTCCGCGTAGGTGTAGAGAGTTTCACCGAGATTATAAATAATAAAAAGTCCCGCTAACTCATAACTATCGGCAGGATCGATCGAGCGTGGTTTTAGGGTTGTCCCGATCATCAGGCGATCGCTATCTCGTTGTGGTAAATTGGAATTAGTGGACTGACAGCCGACGGTCAGAAGAAAACAGAGGCAAAATAAACTTAAATAGCGGTAAAGTTGGCTTAAAGGTCTCATCGATGGCGATTAACGGCAGCTAGGTATCAATCAATCCTATCATTTCTTAATAGAACTCTTGCCAGTTAATTATATGTTATAATGACGAGTTAACTAATTTTCCCCAAAAAAATAGTTATTTAGTACAAATGAACCAAATAAAAACTTGAAGTTTAACTTTTAACTCAAAACTCTTTAGATATGCTTGAATTTGGTTATCAAAACCTCTTTATTTAAGCAGCACAAACTATCTCAATTTTTATAATTGAGAATAAATTCCCGTTGACTTGATTAATGTTTGGCAACTTTTAAGAAGCAGCTATAGCTATCCCTAACTCATAATTATAAATAGCCGCCAACAAGTTAACTCTTAAACTATATCTTCGACTTTATATGTTCAATGATAATCCTTTCTTTGGCTAAAGCCTTGTTATACTCCTTTTCTAAGTCTGTTAATTTTCTATTTTTCGGTTTCTTTTTCGGTGTATAACTATTACTATGGTATTGAGATATTCCCTGATAACCACTGTCTTCTATGCTGGTAGTTAAAGGATGAAAACGAACTCGACTTTTTTTAAATAAACTAAAATCATGACCTCTGCCTTTGACCTGAAAGATACAGATAATTCCCGCCGTATTTTGATTAGCTACTAATTGGGATTTTAAAGTATGATAACCTCTTTTACCTGAAAAAATTTTTTTCTGTTTCTTTTGGGGGCGTTCAATGGTAGTTTCCGTTACATCCATTACCGTTACGACCGGTATCTCTGTTTGATTGAGTAAAGCTTTTTTTCCTTTTAAACGGAAGTTTCCCGATTCTAAAAGCATTTTTTCCGTCTTATTTACAATCCGACCTATAGTTGATTCTGATAGTTGACCGCTTGTACCAATGTGAAAATATGTTCTATATTCTCGCCAATATTCTAACGTTACTAAAACTTGTTCTTCTAT
>NZ_JADBSZ010000153.1:0-36102 GCF_020246425.1 Microcystis sp. M079S1 | reverse complement strand
AGGGGTGATAAATTTAATGATTATCAAACTCTAGAAAGTTTAGAGGAATATGTCTTAGTGAATAGTAAACACCAACGAGTAGAAACTTTTCGACGGGGTGAACAGGGTTTATGGATTCTGCAAACCTATCAGCAAGAAAGTTTTAGTTTGCAGAGTATTAATCTGACGGCATCTTTTCGGGATTTATACGAGGATGTCACCCTAGAAACGGTTAATTATTCCGTGGAAGAAATAGAATAAATCATTGTTTTTTACCGGGGGGAATAAAACGGATTTCAATTCTGCGTCTGCTTGCATCTGCGTCACGATTAACCGCAGCTAATTTACCCGATGGTAGGTATAACTGTCCTGCGGAAAAAGCTCGAAATTTGACGTTTTTGAGTTTACCTGTGCTTTCGATTTCTTGCACTACTGCTAAAGCTCGCATTAATCCTAAATCAGTGTTAGAACCGGGTACTAGCATTTTAACAGATTGTTTTCTGCTGGCAACCGATTCGATATTTTTATCGAGATTACTTGTCTTTTGTATTCCCTGTCCATCGGTGTGTCCAATTACTTGAATAAAGTCGATTTCTCTGTCTTTGGTAATGGTTTCGATAGCGGGAATAATGCGCTGACGAATATAGGTTTTTAAAGCAGGGTTTAATTCAGCACTTCCCGACTGAAATTTAAATTTTCCTGATTTTTCATCGATAACTATCGGGGTTGCTGTTTGCAGTTTTCGGTTAGCTTCCTCCAGTTTGCTGATGAGATTATAAGACTGAAAAAGTGCCAAGAGGAGAAATAAACTCAGAATCATGAAAGCATTGGACATTAAATCGGTAAATGCGGGATAAACATCCACCGATTTATCTTCATCCCGGTAGTAGGTACGTCTAGACATAATTGCTTAGAATTTGTTAGTGAAGTTATCAAATATGGTGTTAATGTCATCCTGAACATTTTTTTGAGTAGGATTAGGGATTGTCTCAAAAAGTTTTTCTATCTTATCCTTAAGTTTTTCTATCTTATCCTTTAAGTTAGAAAATTCAGAAAGTTCTTCCATCTTATTATTTAAGTTAGAAAAGTCAGAACGCATATCGTTAATTTTCTCCAGTTCTGCTAAACATTTGTGAATTTCTCCATAGATGTGTTCAATCATTTTTTGATTTGATTTATTTTCCTTAGCGATAACTTTCTCTAACTTATCTCGCAAAGATTCTAAGTTAGCAGTTAATTGACTGGTGTTGGTGTTCACTGCGTTAATTACTTGAGAAAAATCTGATTTAAGGCTACCAAATTGATTGGCTGTTTTCTCAATAGATTGGGAAACTGCTTTTAATTGTTCTGAGTTCTTAGTTAATTTATCATCAACTACCATCCCTAAGTTATTGCTTAAAAGGTTTAACTCAGACTGTAAGCTTTCCTTGACTTGAGTAACTTGCTCTGTCACTGTATCAATTAACTGAGACAGGTTAGCATTAGTCACCTCTGGATTATTACTAGAGCGCTCAATCACATTGGAAGCAGTGAGGATTTTATCGGAGGTTTGGGAGAGTCTTTCATCGAGACGATTGATAAGTTGGTTTCCTAATTGTTTCGACTCGGAGTTAAAACTGTCTTGATAGGTTTTCACAGTTTCGATTAATTTTACTAATTCTCCTTGAATGTTAGATAACTTTTCTTGTTCGGTGACTGAGCGTTGCTGATTTTGTTCTAGGATTGTCTCAGAGACTTGAGTAAGTTGCTCTGTCACTGTATCAATTAACTGAGACAGGTTAGCATTAGTCACGTCGAGATTATTACTAGAGCGCTCAATCCCATGGGAAGCAGTGAGAATTTTATCGGAGGTTTGGGAGAGTCTTTCATCGAGACTATTGATAAGTTGGTTTCCTAATTGTTTCGACTCGGAGTTAAAACTGTCTTGATAGGTTTTCACGGTTTCGATTAATTTTACTAATTCTCCCTGGATGTTAGATAACTTTTCTTGTTCGGTGACTGAGCGTTGCTGATTTTGTTCTAGGATTGTCTCAGATTTTTGATTCAAGTCAGTAATTTTTATTCCTAACTCAACCATAGTTGTCATGGAAAGCTGGAAGTCTTGAGTTAAAGAAGCTAGAGATTGAGTTGATTGGTTTAAATCTGTAGTAGAATCGGCAAACTGTTGATGAGCAGTCATTAAATCTGCGGTTGCTTGCACTAACTTATCAGCAAATTGACTACTTTCGATTTTTTCGGAAGCTTCCAGAAAACCTAGCGCACTATTTTGTAATTTTTGAGAAGATTCTTGGATATTTAAATACACTTGTTCTGCTAAATCGTTAGCTCTTTTATTACTGCTGATAATCTCCCCGATATTCTGCTCTAGTATTGCAGTGGATTGAGAAAATCTCCCTTGGGTTTCTGCTAAACTAGCGGTAAACCTTTCGATATTACCAGAGAAGTTACTTTTTTCAATTAACTCTGACGCTTGTTTAAAAAGCAGTACACTATTTTTTAGTTCCTGAGAGGATTGTGTAAACTCTCGGTTTGCTTGCGTGATAATTGGTACTTGCTCGTTAAGTTCAAAAGCTGAACGCTGAAAAGTCGTCGCACCGGTAGATAAAGTTCCCGCAGTTTCAGTTAATCTTTCACAAACCTGGGTGACTAACTTAGCGGTTTCCTGATTACCATCAGCAATTTCTTTAGCAACTTTCTCTAAAGAAGATTCTAATACTCTCGTCACCTCAGTATGAAAGTTAGTCAGAAATGCTTGCTGTTTATCCACCATGCGATTAACCGCTTTATCCAAGCGACTATTCCCTTCTACAGTCGGCTGCAAGATGTTATCTAAATAGTCTTCTAGGGAACTAATTAGATTTACTTTAGCAAGGTTGGTATTAAAGATTAAGTTAATCACAGTCAGTAAAGAACTACAAGCTAAACCAATTAAGCTAGTGATAAAAGCAATCCCCATACTTTCTAGGGGAGTTTTGAGCTTTTCTCCCAAACTTTGCACATCGACATTATTAATATCGATAAGTGTGCTGATTCCCGTCAGATTGAGAGTAATTCCGAGGAAAGTTCCCAACAAACCAAAAGCGAGGAGGAGATTGGGTAAGACTCTCACAAAATAATCCCATTTCTCGCAACTAAGAGATTTAGACATGAAAGTAAATTGTTCTTCATGGTATAAACCATCTACCAAAGCTGCGGTATTAACATCATCTAGTTGACTACTGGCTATCTTAAATCTATTCTCTAGATTAGAGATAATTTTAGGTGAACCCTTGAGACTGTTTCGCGGAATTAAACCCTTGACTTTTGCAGTTGAATCTTGGAGATATTTATAGAGAGTCATCCGGATTCTCACAGCTAAGACGGTGGGAAAAATAACCAAGACTAGAGTTAAAACAATCAGATAGGGGGGAAAAAGGTTAAGTAATGCCATGATAGTTATTGGATACCTCGAATTGTGGTTGATAGAGAGAGTGAGGGGTGAATGTTTCCTCAGATAGCTGGGGAAACATCATTAAGATTGATTAATTTTACCATTCATCAGTAGTGCTAACCTCTGCGGGTAAACTGGGTTGACTAATGTTATTGTTTGTTCCCAGTAAAGTTTGTTGCTTTTGCTGTTGTTTTTCGAGTTTTTTCTGTTCAGCAGCACGTTTTTCTAGTTCCATTTTCAGTTGATTAACAAAACGGGTGATAATTCCTTCTTTTGCCTCCTGTTGAGCATTTCCATCTTGTCCAGCTACCTTATCTTTGTAGCGATAATTAGGGTGATAGGAGGGTAAATTTTTGACATTGTTGACAAAATAGCTGACGTTCTGGAAATAATCACCCTCGTTAGTAAATAATAGAGGAGGATTAGCCAATATCTCATTTTTTGCCTGATTAAGCAGTATCTGTAAAGCATTAATCATGTCCTTACGAGAGGCAAATTGTTCTAAAGCAAGTCGCCAATTACCGCTAATGTCAATAATGGACTTATTGTTAAATAAATCGCCTTCGATGACTAATTGATAAGTATCATCTTCCTCATCGTATTCCAGTAAACCGAGAGCAATTGCGGGATAGAAAATAAACTCTAATTCCTCAATTAATTTGGCAGGTGGTGGGATAATATCAGCAAAATCTATCCTGTAATCATTGTGTAAAATGCTGATTCTCTTTTGGTCTTGATAGATTTTTTGCAACCCAGATAAATCAGTAATGATTCTTAGGGGAAACCCACCAAACTCGTAGGTAATTAGGATTTCTTCGTCCGTTTGAATTGATTTAAAAGAAGTTCCCTTAATATTTAAATCAGATTCGAGAGTCTTCATGAATCTTTGCATGGTGGGTGAATTATCGTCCTTAGTCCCAATTAGTAATGCTTTATCTGGTTCCAAGCGATAGTAAGCATCATTAACATTTATCGGTAACATTAAATCAGCTTCTCGCAGAATTTGCGCCAAGCGTTCAGGAAAATCATGGTGTTTATATTGACCCATAAATCGCTTAATTACTGCATCAATTTTATTAGTGCTTACTGATTGAAACTGTTTCTCGATTGTTGCTGTTAGAGTCTCTTTGAGAGTCTCATTATCAATAACAAAAGATTGACTAAATAAACTGAATAGGGAAGCATTATAGCCTAAATTATTGGTGACTTTTTGGCTAACGGAAATGTATTGAGTTCGGGAGTTACTGTCCGGGATACAGTTATCAATATTCTCCTCTGGGAAAATACCTTCCCCAGTCATCTCGTCGAGATTTAACTGCATTAACTCCTGTTCGTATTTATCGTATTCTGTGATTAGCTGATATAGGGATTCTTTCAGTTGTTGTATCTGCAGCATTCGACTGGAAATATGCTTGAGAATCGCTTCAACAATCTTTCTGGATTCCCCATTGATGCTGAAATTAAAGTTATGCTGAATTAATTTTTGTCCGCTTTGAACGTAGTCTCTTAACTCGGACTTGATTCTCTCGCTATTGGCATTTTTATTGAACATCTTGAAGACAGACTTTTTCCCGTTTATATCTTCGAGAGTTTGTTTAACATTTCGCCAAATGTTATCAATTTTTTCTGAGGAATGAAACCCTTTATTATCCTGAGATAATTCCTCTAGATTACCCTTGTAGGTATTAATCTGTACTTGTAAAGCGACCAAAAAAGATAGGCTATTTTCCAAAGAAAATTCTAGGCTATCAGGATTAAGAAGAATCTCCAAAAATTGGTCAATATCTGATTTAAATTTTTCGATTAACTTGGGTTGAGTTTGTTGGGTCAGAGTTAACCAGATTCCGCGACTGCTATCTGTTTCTCCCCCTTGTACTTTGCGAAACTCTTTTTCTAGGGATTGCTTGACGGTTTGGGGTAAATTCTCCAAATCTTGACTATTGGATATTTCTTCCTCTAGGGAATTTTTCCAAGAGGTTAAAGTCTTAGAAAAAGTTTTATTATTCTCTAGGGTTGCTTCTTCCAATCTGGCAGTAAAATAATCCTTATTACTTTGGGTACTCCAATTAGCTAGGAACTTACTTAATAACTCTTGTCCACTGGGACTTTGACCATATCCCTCTAACCAAAATTTAATTAATTTGAGACTAAAACGATTGAGACCAATCTGCACAATTCGGTCGCGAGTAAAATAAATCCTCGCTAGTCCAAAGGACATATAACCTTGACACATCTGAAAAGGATGATTATCTGGACTAATCATCGGGTTTTTATAGTTATCCCGATTACTTTTGATGGGGAGAGATAACTCATCGGCAAAATCCAAGAAAATCTTGTAAGCAATGACATTACATAATTTACCTTTGTTATTAATCCGGTAATCTCCCGCAGTGCGATTAGAAACTAAGTAGGCAAAATCAAAAGGAGAACGTTTTTCATCGATGTTGACGAAATTTTGTTTATCATAACAGACTTGAAAGGAATTACTTTCATTGGTATAATGGTCTAACTCTTTCAAAGCTGCATAGGTATTAGCTCTCATAATTGCGCCATCACCATAAAGTTTAGGACTAATTACCAAATAACCAAAGGATGTATATTCGTTGGTTTGTTGTAAAATATGACGCAAAGTATAGGCCACATCGAGGAAAATACCGCTACCAGTTCCCCCACACAAAGAACCGACAACAAAGACATTTAAACCCTCTTGGACATTAAAACTTTGACCATTAACTTTACCGCTAAACATAAAGGATTCATGACCAGAAGTTCGTCTTTCCGCTGCTTCAATTGCCTCTTGAATTTTTTGATAGTTATGGAAGAAAGCTAAACGACCGACGGGACGAATACCTCCCGCACCATTTTCAATGGCAGTTATTTGTTTTTTTAGTCTTGGGTCTAACCAGCTTTCAATATGGGAAAAGGGACTTTCAAAAAGGGTTTGGTGTTCAAGTTCATAGGTGAGATTGTTAACATCCTGAGCATTCATATTAATGAATACTCTTTCAGCAGCTGATAAAAGAATTTCTTCTCCGTGATAGCTATTTCCTGTAGGTAAACCCGAACCATTGAAAGCGTTTTTGTCTGTGTCAATATGAACAAAACTGACAACGGGTAGGTTAGATAACTTCCCGTATTTATCAATAATAAAGCGACGAATTCTCATTAACACATCTCGACCAGTACCACCTAATCCGATGATGATTGTCCGTTTGATAGCGCGGGTTTGACTGCTGTTAGCCATAGTTTAAATCTCCTGAAGTTATTTTTTACTAATCTGAATTTGTAGGTCGAAATCTTGATTGTTATGGTGATAGGTTAAAGTCAGGTAATTTTTATCTATCTTTACCTCCTGAGTTAGTTGATTACCTCGATAAAAAATCTCTGCTTGTTTAGTGGGTTTTAGATATAACTGATTACTGCGTCTTTCTAAATAGCAGCGAATTTCTTCCCCTGCATGAGAAAAGGTATTCTTCTTATGTTCTTCACCACCGATGTTAATTCTTTCGGATGTTTTTAAAATATATTTTTGGGTTTCATCTTCATCATCATTAGAGGAGACTTTAATAGTCCAAGCAGTATTTAACAGCAACCAGTGACGAATTCCCAAAATACTCGCTACTATTCCCCCAGTTCCCATTAATATAATTGCCAATGCTGGCAACCATAACTGACTCAAGAGATAAGGATTAATCAAACAGGTTTCTTGTCCTCCCGGTGCGGGAGTGCAAAACTCTTGTGCTGTGGGAGCAATATCGACAACTGATAGTTTATATTTATTGCCGTTAGTGGCAGTAATTTCTTGAGTTCTTAGATTAATTGGTAGGGAATTAAGCCAGTTTTGTCTCTCCAAACTTTCGGGAGCATCAGCAAGACGAAAAGGGCTATTTTTTGGGGTTTCTATCCACTGTTGTGAAGTAATCCCCGCAGCAGTAGAAAGGGGTGCATCGGTAATCCAAACTACCGACTGGGGTTTGATAGCTTGATTGGCAGTTAAACGACACTGATTTAAGCGTGCCAGTCGGGGATAAACGTGCCATTCTGCTCGCTGAATATCGGTATTTTTAGCACTTTGGCTAGATTGCCAGGGAATCGCTTTTAAAACCGCGTCTATATCTTCCTTTCCGCGAATTAAAATCGGTTCTGTAATCGGTTGAACATTATCAGCAAAGGGGAATAAATAAACGGAATCGTTATTTTTTAAACTATCGCGAATAATTTGACCGAGGCGCGTGCGTCCTTCATCATTAAAGTTAACACTACCGGTAAGATCGATCGCTAGGATAACATCTCGTCCCTGCCAACGAGCCACCAAATCTAATCCCAGTTTTTGCCAATCAGTAAGCGGTTCACCGGGGGATACCGTTAAACATTCAGCACTTTTCATCTAACCTCGTCCGAGAGTGAAAAATTGAGCTTATCCCTATTCTTGACCCATTGTACTAAAAAAGTTAATACTTCTTAAAAGTTTTTTTCGCTTTTATTCTCGATTTGCCCTAGGTTATTCTCAATAGTAACCATAGATTAAACTAAATTTTAAAGTTAAGCTGCCCGCGCATTTAAGTGGGTGAGTGGAATTAAATATAAGATGAACGTAGGTTGGGTTGAAGCATGAAACCCAACGCCAGCATGGGTTACGCTACCGCTAACCCATCCTACAAATAATTGTGCCTCCCTACTTAAATTGCTTGTTGAGATAAGGCAAGAGGTAACAGTAAAGGGATTGGGAGAGATTCAGAGGTTAAAATGTGTCCTAGCTTATCCTCTAACCACCTAATCCTAATTCTCGTCTGAGCAATTGAATTGATTTATCCCCAATATAATTATCACTACAGATAATTTCTGGCAGACGAATTAAATCCGATCGCACTTCCTTAATCAGATTTTTAATTAAAGTATAACTCGCTTGATCACTGATAATTGTCTGGGAAGTTCGAGCTAAAACTTTTAACTTATCCGTTTCATGAATTTGGGCAGACATAACTAATAAATCATCGCCCCGTAAACTATGAATTAAAATTTCGGCCACCTTAATAATACCGGTGCTAATACTGACAATCCCCAAACGGCTATCGGTGGGTAATTTTTTGATTAATGCCAATTCCTTGCTGTAATCGTAGATATCGATGGGAATGACTCGTAGGTGAAAAGGAGCGGCAATTTCCTCCGCCACACTGATAAAATAGCGACTGGTGACAACAGTGGCAGATTTAGTATTGGCTAAAACTTGGGCTAAATCCTCCATTGCCACTAATTGGACGGGAATTTTGAGGGATTGCTCTAATTCTCTCAACATTAGTTCCCCTGCACCCAAATCGTGACGGGGAATGGTGACAAGAACCTGAGAACTACACTGCGATCGCCAATCGATTTCCGCCAGTAATAACTCGCGAATTTGCTCTAAAGTTAAACCTTGAGCGAGAAAACCAGCCAAACTCTGGCGAATTAGTCGGCCTATTTCTGGATTTTGTTCCAATAGGGGCGAACCCGATAAATTATCGTTTTCATGCCCGCGAGCCTTGACATAAATCCCCGAACCTGCTATGGATTCTACTAACCCATCGTCTTCCAGTTGTTGATAAATTTTACTTATCGTATTACGGTGTAATCCCGTGATCATAGCTAGTTGACGGGTACTAGGTAAACGATGGCCAGGTGGATACTGACGAGAGGCGATAGCGAAGCGAATTTGGTCAAATAATTGCTTAGAGGCGGGTATTTCACTGTCTGGCTGGATTTGGAACTGCATCGGATCACTTCGCTCACAAACTACTTTCGCTGATGCCCATTCTATCATTAGACCTCCGGCAACAATCGGATATCTTCCCCGATCTGAGGGGTCTTCGAGGCAGTATTCAGGAGCCAGAAGCAGAAAAAAACAAGATGTTATACTAAATCCGTTGATTAACGCACAGAAAACGGGTTTCTCCGAGAAACCCGTTTTCTACTCATGCACTAATAACTAGATTTAGTATTATTTATTTAAACTAGAAAAGCCACTTTTTTGCTTAAAAATAGTTAAAACAATCATTTTAATCCGTCCCCGAAATTCTACTCATGGGGTAGATAGTCAACAGCTGATTAAGGTGAGCGATCCTCGTGGAGAAGTTTTAAGCGATCGCTCAAGGTTTTGGTTAAGCGGACAGTTTCCCGTTTTAGCGAATTTTGTTGATAATCAAGCACATTAATCCCTTGACCGATGTTTACTGTCGCTTCGCTTCCCCATCCGGGGTAAGGCTGATTATAACTAATGCTTACCGGCAAAATCTTGATATCTGCATCGGGTTTCATGGTCTTAACTTCCAACGCAATCCGCGCTACCCCCGGTTTAAGAGGATGAACCACTCGATCGCGACAGATACCCCCTTCCGGAAAAATCGCCACCATTTCCCCCGCAGCCAAAAGTTCGACGCTATGGACCAGACTACCCATACCGGGGTGATCGGTGTTGACGGGAAAACCCCCCAAACGTCGGATAAACCAACCTTGCACCCCTTTCATCTCGTTAGCGGAAACCATAAAGCGCAAATCGCGTCTACTAACTAAGCGTCCCACCGCGTAGGGTAAAATCAGCGCATCCCAACGGGAACGATGGGTAGGTGCAAGGATGACCCCCCCCGTTAGGGGAATATTTTCTTGGCCTGTCACCGTTATTTTGCCGAAAAAAGCCGGTAAAACCAGATAATTTCCCAGAAAATAACAAAAGCGAATTAAACAGGGATTAATTCGGGAATTGACAGCCGGACTTTTTCTAATGGTGAGGGACTCGTCAACGATAGTGCTTTGAGACATCCGAGTGTTAGGAAAGATCGAGACTTTCTGACCACTTCTACTTTAGTCTAGTTGTCTGGGGGGTCGCCATCTTGTCCTGACCAGTTCGGCAATTGTCTTGGGGGATTAAGGGTTAGGATTGGGGTTGCACTCCCGATCCTACCGGTGCGATCGAGTTTAATTGCAAAGAGGGATGATCTTCTTTGACTTGCTGTAAATTCCACTCATTTTTGAATAATAAGACGGGACGACCCCAGTAATCTTTGACAGTTAGAGTATTAAAGAGTTTACCTGCTTTTTCTAAAGCGGCCCAACCCCCGGCTACCCAACGGGCTAAACTATAGGCTAGGGGTTCGAGGGTAGTTTCGACTCCGTACTCGCTTAAAAGACGGAATTGCACCACTTCAAACTGTAATTGACCGACGGCGGCTAAAATTGGGTCGCGTTTAAATTCATCGATCGAGGATAATATCTGTACGGCCCCTTCTTCCTGTAATTCCGAGACTCCTTTTTGAAACTGTTTGAACTTGGAAGGGTTAGGATTTCTGAGATAGGCGAATAATTCCGGAGAAAAACAGGGAATCCCTTCGTATTCGAGCTTTTTACCCATATAAATGGTATCACCGATCGCAAAGACCCCGGGGTTATTCAATCCGATCACATCTCCGGGATAAGCTTCTTCAATAACTGCCCGATCTTGGGCAAAAAGTTTCTGAGGACGGGATAAACGGATAGTTTTACCGGTTCTAGCGTGGTTTACTACCATATCCTTCTCGAATTTCCCCGTACATACCCGAACAAAGGCCACCCGGTCGCGATGTTTGGGATCCATGTTTGCTTGCAGTTTGAAGACAAAACCGGTGAAATCGGGATAGGTGGGATCAAGGACACCGAGGGAGGAATTGCGTCCTCTGGGTGGCAATCCATAGTCGAGGAAGGATTCTAGGAATAATTTCACCCCAAAATTGGTCATGGCGCTACCAAAAAAGATCGGGGTCATTTCTCCTGCGTGGACTGCTGGCAGATCCAATTCTGCACCCAATTCCGAGAGCAGTTCTATATCCTCTTTTAACTGGTAATACAGGTCTTTTTCGAGATAATCCTCAATTTTGGGGTCGCCAAGCTCGATCACGGTTTCCTGCGCCTCCTGAGAGCCGTGGGAGCGACGTTCAAACAGGTGTATGGTCTGGGTGGCCCGATCGAAAACTCCCCGAAAGCGATCGCCAATTCCGATCGGCCAATTGACGGGATAGGTTTGTAATCCTAATTCTCGCTCGATTTCGTCCAATAAATCCAGAGGTTCGCGGCCGGGCCGATCCATTTTGTTAACAAAGGTAAAGATAGGCAACTGCCGCAGTTTGCACACTTCAAAGAGTTTTCTCGTTTGGGGTTCCAAACCTTTGGCCGCGTCGATTAACATCACTGCATTATCGGCAGCGGCCAGGGTACGATAGGTATCTTCGCTAAAATCTTGGTGGCCGGGAGTATCGAGGAGATTAATCTGAAAATCACGATAATCGAACTGTAAAACCGTGGAAGTAATCGAAATTCCCCGTTGTTTTTCCATTTCCATCCAGTCGGAGGTGGCTTTGCGTTGGTCGCGTCTTGCTTTGACTGCACCCGCTTGATGGATTGCACCCCCGTATAGTAACAGTTTTTCGGTCAGGGTGGTCTTTCCCGCGTCAGGGTGGGAGATAATGGCAAAATTTCGCCGTTTTTCCAAGACAGCTTCGCTGGTTTCTAGTTCTTTTTCAATTTCGGTCGTCATTCTAATTTCGATCGCTTTCCTATCTTTCTATTCTAGTTTAAGTGGGGAGTTAGATATCTTTATGGCTCTGATTCTAGGTTAAACTCAATCCGGCTCTGTAAAACCATTTCTGCAATTACCGCTCCTCCTTTACCTTGAGCTAAAACCCGCTCAAAACGGTTGATTAATTCGGGAATATTGATCACTTCCTCTACAGATTCTAGATATCTTTCGACAATTGCCCTGATCTTGTATCTTATCTTAGCTTGCTCCGCAACTTTTTCTAAAATTTCCTCGCAAGTCTGCTCAGTTTTAACCACAAAAGTAATGGGATATTTTTGCACTTTATCAATATCTAAAAAATATTTATCAGCAGCTATCGTTTCCGTAACTTGAAAAAATCGGCCTAGGGGTTTCATGACAAAATCTATCCCCCCGTCATTGGCATTTGTTCGACCAGTTTTATATAAAAGTAAGTATTCAGAGTTTAACCGATCAGGCGACCATCCCCAATATATTTTCTGTTCCCCATAATACTCTTTAAGAATTGCATAACTGACAATCTCAAAAACTCTAGCATCAATGTTTGGTCTGAGTAAACTCCGAATAAATTCAATGGCTTTCTGGGGATCTTGCTGTTGAATATCAATCATCTGTTGACAATAGCTGATAAATTGATTAAATGCTTTTTGTCTTGTTTGCACATAGGCATCAATTATATCTATAATCACTGGCGCAATATTAACTTGATTACCGTCTAGAGAAACCTTAATTAGATTCTCATTAATCCAGTATCTATTGGTTTTAACATCTCTAATTATCGGCAGATAAGATAAAGTGGGAAAATACTTGTTAAATTCCTGATTTAATCGATGATTGAGAGCATGATTTTGTAATTTATCGCCAAAAGGAAGCTCCCTTTGCCTGCGAAAAAGTGTCATATACTGAGCGCCTTGATACTCGTCGTATCCATCCTTAAGATGAAACTCATTATTAATATAGTCTTCCACTAAAACATAAATGGCATAATGATTAGCCAATCCTGCTCGGGATTTAGAACCTCGATTAGCGGCTCTAGTTTTAATGTTCAAATATTGCAATAACTCACTAGCATTTAAAATGCTATTTCCCTGATTGGGAAAGTAATTATCGATAATTTTAATAATTATCTTGGTGAATTCATGCTTTACTATCGACATCGAAAAGACTCTCCTGTACAAAGTTAGATTCTTGTTTATTTTCGCTTTTTCTACTATAGCTTTTTTGAGGAGGGAGTAACTTTTCTCCCTTGTATTCTTGCCATCCGAGAATCCGTCGAAGACCAATTTTTAAATACTCCTCTTGTAATTCTATACTAATAGAAATTCTTCCCAAACGTTTAGCTACAGCTGCAGCTGTAAAAGTTCCTGCAAAGGGATCAAGCACAATTCCACTCTTGTCAGTGCTGGCCAAAATAATTCTTTCTAGCAATGATTCAGGTTTTTGTGAGGGATGATTTTCGTATTCATCCATGCGATATCTTACCCTAGGGAAATACCAGACATTGCCTGGTACTTTCTCTGTATTGTATTGACTCGGAATCGCTTTTCTATAATCAATTAGTTTTCGTTTTGCTCCGGTTTTTGCTTCTATCTTAATATCCTTTGAATTAAAAGTGTAATTATTTTTATCTTTCACACAGTGAAGTATTGGTTCATACATCGAACCAAAGTATTTTGTTGCTTGTACTCCTGAACTATCATAATGCCAGATAATACGACTAAGAATCGTCATTTTTTGTCTTAAGTAAAGATCAAAGTAAGGCATTGCTTGAGTGCTGGCCATAACATATAATGTTCCCTGGGGTTTCAAGATGCGAAGGCAATGATCAAGAATTTGATTTGCCCAATTTATATAATCATTTTCCGATTCCCATTTGTCGTAAAAATCGGCAAAGTGCTTACCTATATTATAGGGAGGATCGAGAAAAATTAGATCTACAGAATTAGAGGCAATCTCACTGGATAAAATCGGCAAAGAATCACCATGAAATATAACTTGCTCATCAGCTTCGTATCGTTTAAACATGATCATTTTTTCAATTTAAAGTAGTTAGATTTTTACTAGGAAATGTCTCAATTTTTAACCTCCTTAGCGATTAGGATAATTGACAGACTTTATCATAAACATGAAGTATAACCTAATTTGGTATTGATGACCGACTTCTGACGACAGACTCCCCACAACAAAAACTTGGATTTTTAAGCCTTTAAATATTTTAATATGAGTCAGTATCCCGCAGTCTAATAATCGGGACGAATTATTTCTAGTAAATTTCTAGCCACTGCTTCCACTACAGTGATAGGAACAGAATTTCCGAATTGTTTTTTAGCGATAGCCGGCTGTGGATGATAGATAAAATTATCGGGGAATCCTTGTAATTTACGCGCATCTTGGGGAGTAATTTCTCGAAACTTTTCCGGTTTATAGATTTTCTTTAAAAACAATTGTTTGTATTCTTGGGGATGAGTAGCGGTAATTGAAATAGTGGCAATATAATCTTTAGCACCCGTAGCGGTTAGGGTAGGAATAATATCGGCCGTCGGTAAAATAATCCGATAAATGCCGTTAATTCCCGTCATATTTTTCGAGTTAATAAATTCATACTTACCCTGCTGCGTTTGCCAACAAATACCGAGAGAAACTAACTGATTTAGTTCCTCGATTTTTAGATCGGGTATAATTTCCAAAAAAGTAGAAAAAGCCACGGGATGACCATCTTTTTCGCCATACTTTTTACTGCGTCTTAATTTCAGCAAAGCTAAACAGATACTTTTTTGTCGTTCCGTAGTTTTGATAATATCCCAAGAATGAATAGTTGTGTGGCCATTTCTTAAATCAGAAAAAATAAAGAAGTCATTTAATTCATCTTCTTTTTGAAAACGAGTTCTCGATGGAGGAACAAAACCATTAAATAAAGTATCTGCTGATAACTTAACTTTCTCGACGGGTTGAATATTTTTGATGTCTTCTAAAATATCTAAAACCTTCGGATGGATACCCAAAGGTAAGGGAAATTTAAACCGCTCATAGTTATCTATATTTTTTCTAATTCCTACGATAAAAACTCTCTCTCGATTCTGGGGTAAACCAAAATCGTAGGCATTTAATAACTGCCAGTAAACTTGATAACCACAGCTAGTTAATTCATCGATAATTAACTCTAAATTCTCCCGATTGCGAGGACTAGCTAACCCACTGACATTCTCGAAAATAAAGCTTTTGGGTTGACTTTTCTGGACTAATTTAATCACATCAAACCAGAGTTTTCCCCGGGGATCTTCAAATCCCCGTAAACATCCCGCCACCGACCAAGGTTGACAGGGAACGCCGCCGACAATAAGATCGAGATTATCGGGTAAATTGCTAATTTTACTCACATCTCCGAAAGCAATTTCATCACTGTTGAGATAGCTAATAAAATTTTGTTGATAAACTTGGATTGCCTGTTTATCGATTTCTGAATAACCTAAACAACGTCCTCCCAATTTCTCCAAAGCGATTCTAAACCCACCGATTCCCGCAAATAAATCGACAAAACGATACTGGGGATGGGTGATAACTAGATGTAGGGGTAATTGGGTTTGTGTGTTGACTTTAACTGTGGTTTTCAAGGGTAAATAATTCCTTTTCACCGTCTGGGAAGATGCCTATCTGTACTAATTATTTTAGTATAAATTAAGAGTTTTTTTCTAGAGACCTCATGATATCTAAAAACTCAGATAAATTTGACATAATCTTAGATTTTATGCCTTAGGATAGTTGTCTCTTCTGTTTTTTCTCCTCCTGTCTCCTATCTCCTGTCTCCTGACTCCTCACTAACCACGACAATTTTTGATTTTTGCAGCAGCTCTATCGAGTCGAGGAATACTCGTAGTCTTCGATAATATGGAGAAGTCGCATAGCTGAACTACAGGATTCTTCTAAAATTTCCTGTTTCTCCTGAGAATCTTCGATTAAATCTTCAGATACTAGACGCAGAGAACCTAAAAGACTATTAAGACTGCTTCTCGCTTCGTAGGATAAATAAGCTTTTCTTTTTTGCTCATCTTCCCTATTCTTAGAGTCGGCCTCTTTGCTATCACTAAATTGCAGAGCGTGTAAACGGGCATAATGACCACCTTGAGCTAATAATTCCTCATGATTGCCGATTTCTGCCACTTTTCCCTTGTCCAGCACCACAATTTGATAGGCTTTTTGAACAGTGGAAAGACGGTGAGCGATCACAAGAGTAGTCCGCTCGCGACAGAGTTCATCGATCGCTTCCTGTACTAAACGCTCAGAAATTGTATCCAAAGCACTGGTAGCTTCATCGAGAATGAGAATATCCGGATCTCGCAGTAAGGCACGAGCGATCGCTAATCTTTGTTTTTGTCCCCCCGAAAGTCTCACTCCCCGATCGCCAATTTCCGTATCCAGTCCTTCCGGCAGTTTGGAGATAAACTCGTAGGCATTCGCCCTTTTTGTCGCTGCTAAAATTTCTGTATCACTCACATCGCTTAATCCGTAGGCAATATTAAAACGGAGAGAATTATTAAAGAGAAAAGTGTCTTGACTGACTATTCCCATGGCTTTTCTCAGAGATTTGATCTCATAATCCCGTAAATCGTGACCGTCAAAAAGAATCCTCCCGGCTGTAGGATCATAAAAGCGTGGTAATAAATCAGCAATTGTCGATTTTCCAGCCCCCGAAGCACCAACAAGAGCGATCATTTTTCCTTTTGGAATCCAAAGATCGATGCCCTTGAGAACTAATTCTTGATGACCGGGATAGGAAAATTGGACGTTATCAAAATGAATGCCTGTCTCTAATCTTTGATAGGGAATAGAGCCATTGCTCATAAATGGTTTATTCTCTCGAATGAGAAAATCCGCTACTATTTCTACTGCGGAAACATCACCCAATAGACTACTCCTAGCACTGTTAATTTGACCAACTATCGGCAAGGCCCGGAAAAGTACATAGAGATAGGTCAATAAAATTGTCGCTAAAGCTTGCAGTTGTTCATTAAAAAGATAACGACCAGCAATGATAATTAAAGCAATAATAATTACCCCACCGATCTCATTGAGCGGAGCGATTACAGCATTATTAGTCTGGGCATCTAAACCCGCTTTCTCCCGGGCTTCGATATCTTCCACAATAGATTCTAATTCGTATCTCTCATTGCCTACCGCTTTAATTAGGCGAATTCCCGTTAACAGTTCCAACAGTTTATTAGTTTGCTGTTTAGCCGTTACGGTGATAATCTCTCCAAACTTTTTCGATCTCTTGACAAAGTATTGATTAAGCAGACCTAAAAAGCCACCCAAAAGACTAGAAAGAATAGTTAATTGCCAAGAAATTGATAATAAAATAACTAAGTACATGAAAGCTGTAGCGATAATCTTAATCAGGTTTATGTAATTTCTAATTGATGCTACAGCCCGATTAATCTCCGACATGAAACGATTAAAAATATCTCCTATTTTACTTTTTACATAATAATCTATATCCACTTCTAGCAGCAGAATAACTGAATCAATTCGCATATCTTTTGCCATAATTAAAGACAAGTAAGTGCCTAGCAAATTACTGACAAAATTGGTAATGTGCTTGAGAATTAAAATCCCTAATATCGCCGCAAACATCCAGAAAAAACGAGTTTCGACCGAGAAAACCTCGAAAACGGAGAGCATCTTTTTGATAATTTGGGGGGCATTTTTTAAGAGATCATTTTCGGGATTAATAAAAGAAATTAGCAAAGGGATAACTAAAACAGTTCCTACCCCATTGAATATGGTACTGGCAAAGCCTATAACAATGCTGGAAACCACTAATATCCAGTGTTTCAGCGTATATTTAAGGAGAATTTGATTAGGATTCATCGCTCTAAGTAATAAAGTAAATAGTGAACGGTCAATTATCCTACTCGCTACAATCTAATAAGTAGGGAGGCACAATTATTTGTAGGATGGGTTAGCGGTAGCGTAACATGAGCGGGCGTTGGGTTTCATGCTTCAACCCAACCTACGTTCATCTTATATTTAATTCCACCCACCTACTTATTTACCTTCCAGAGAAGTAATTATGCCAGAGAGAGTTGTCGCCATGGCGGTGGTACTATAGGAGGCGATACAGCGCTCTCTCGCTTTTAGTCCTCGTGCATTAGCCGAGTCGAGATGATTAAAGACTTCTCTAATCATGACAGCTAGTTGCTCTGGCGATCGAGGTTCGACTAAATAGCCAATATCAGCTAAAATTTCGGGTATATCTGCCACTTTAGTGGAAATAATCGGTTTAGCCATCGCCATACCATCGGTGAGTTTAATCGGAAATTGGGCGTTAGCCGTAGCTTCATCCCTCTGGGGAACGATAATAGCATGGGCAGCGGCGATAACTTCTGGCATTCGCTCGATCGGTTGAGCAGGTAAATGAATTAACCAAGGTTGACCTTTTTCTAGCAAACTATCCAGATAACCATCCCCGATTTGGCGACCTCCCACCACCACCAATTTAAAATCAGGATCACCAATTTGATCTAAAGCGATTAAGACATCTTCTAAACCTTTGTGAGGTCTAGCAGTACCCGGGAACATTAAGACTTTATAGGCAGATAAACCGTATTTTTGACGACAAGCGACGGGATCGTAGAGATTGGGATCGAAAAGTTGCGTATCCTTGCCATTCGGTAAATAAATCCCCCCGTAACGCTTTTGCAAAAATTGATTATTAACCGTCACCGCATCGGCGCGGTTAATTAAATTTTCCATCCAACGCAGATAGAGAGGGTGATTCGGGTCTCTAAGCGCACCATTTTTTTTGAGGATATCCCTAGCTAACTGTCGAGGATGAGGACGATAGGACCATCGATCGCCACCAAACCAACTCATTTCCCAATCGTCAATATCGAGAATTAGGGGACGTGGGGAAAAAAAACGTTTCAGTAAACCGATGCCGAAACTGGTGGGACGGGGTTTAACCGCGTAGATAATCTCTCCGGAGAGGCGATCGAGTAAAGTTTTGATCTGGCCAAAAAACTGGGGATAATTATTGCCTTTGACCGATACCACCGGTAAATTCCCCGGTGGGGTTGGATAGATTTCCCGGCCAAAAATCGGGCCATAGACCGTCACCTGACAGTTTAGCTGTTGCAAGACTTGAGCAATCAAATAGACTCTTGTGCCACCACCACCGGATAAATCTGGTGCTAAAACAGAGATTTTTTTGTTCACGATCGCCGATCAATCCAGATCATTAGCACGATAGGAGAATGTTAATCAATGTTAACGTTTTTGTCAATCTTAGGCGAACTTAACATTAATGCCCCCAGAGATAGACTAGACAAAGAAAATTAACATATACATTGCCGAGACGACCAACTGAGTAAACATCACTGGTAAACCGTAGCGCAGAAAGGTATGAAAAGTAATTTTGCCCCCGTGTTGTTCAGCGATGCCGGCGGCGACAATATTAGAAGAAGCCCCCACTAAAGTACCATTACCCCCTAGGGTGGCCCCATACATCATCGCGTAGAAAAGCGGTAAAACTTCGGGGGGAAAGGAACCAGCATAATCGGGGGAAAGAACTTCGGTCCCGACTAAATTAACATTAACAAGGTACTGTTTCAGTAGTGGAACCATTGCCACCACTAGGGGAATATTCGGAACGACACTGGAAATAAAACCGACAAAAAACAGCAAGACTAGAGAACCTAAAAAGATATTTTTGCCTAAAATTATCGCCAGAAATCCAGATAAACTATTAACTACACCAGTTTTTTCTAAGCCGCCAATTAGGACAAAAATCGACATAAAAAATAATAGAGTACTCCAGTCCACATCCCGGAGAATATTATGAACCGTATCGATTTTTGATTGCTGGGCTAAAAGTAGGGCTAAAGTGGCACCCATCAAAGCAACGGCCGCGGGAGCAAGGGGTACAGGAAAAGATTCACCGACGACGAATAAAAATAAGACTAAAAAGACGATAATTCCCCCCAGAGCTAAGACGCGAGGATGATTAATTTTCGGATGGGGTAATTCTTCTAAATGCTCGAATTTTGTCCGCCAGATTTTCGGGAATAACCAAGGTAACATAACCAGAATGGTAATCACTGCCAAGGCACCACCTAAACTCAAGCGCTGTAGGTATTCCATGAAGGTGATATTAATAGAATCACCGACGATATAAGTAGCGGGATCACCAACAATCGTTAATAATCCGGAACTGTTGGCTACGAAAACCATCAGGATTAAGAGCGGCACAAAATCCACACCGATATCTTGAGCTAAGGGGGGAATCAGCGGGGCTAATAACATCACCGTGGTGGCGTTGGGTAACACCGCACAGATTGGGGTAGTAATGGCGACAATTCCTATTAATAATAATTTGCCCTGTCCCTTGGCTAAAAGCACCATTTGTGCTGCTAAATAATCAAAAATTTTCGTTGGTTCAAAGGCTCTCACTAACACCATTACCCCAAAAAATAGGGCGAGAGTGCCATAACTGCGACTGATATAACCGACCGCCTCCTGGAGAGTCATGATATGGGTAAAAACTAAGATTAAAGCCCCCAGTAAAGCCGCTACGGTAATATGAAGCCACTCGAACATAATCACCACAATGACTGCAATAAAAGTCATTGCAGCAATCCACATTGGTAAAGATTCCAGCATTTTTGATCCTGTTTTTACTTTCGGTTTCTCGATACGACTAAAAGTTTGCCCGAATGTACAGCAAACTCACAAAAAATATGGTTATCTACGGAAAATCTTAAAATTGTTGCGATCGGTAATCTGGCATGAGAATCCCCATATACAATGTCTCCTGTAAGTTATGACTATCAAGTAGTATCAGCGACATAACTGAACCGATCAAGACATTGCTAGGAATGTAGTGATGTTTCAGTCTTCCCCCCCACGCCGACGAAGTTAGCTGACGGGCTAGGATAGAGAGATATCCTTTTCTAGGCTAAAAAATCTAGAAATACGCCCCCAAATGTGGTTCCTCCGCTCCGAATTTGTCTAGCTAATATCTAGCATAGAAACTTGGATTAGGCTGACTTACTCTATTTAGTCATCCACCATAGCATACTAACCTCAAAAAAACGATATAGCCCTATACTAGACCTATCCTGTCGGTTATCCCCCGGGTTGCTAGGATAGAACCGTGATAAGCTAATAGCTAACGACTGACCGCCATAGCGGCCACAACAGAAATTTCGATGAATAGAAGACCTCGTTATACTCCTCCCCGATCGCGCGATCGTGATTATGACCGCTCCTATGGCGATGACTCCCGCGCTTCGGCTGCCAAAGGCCTAATGGCAAAATTAAACTATGCCATGATCGCCCTGATTGGTGGTATTTTTGTACTAGGAGTGGGTCTCGGTCTGGTATTCAGTTCTACCGCTAATTTTAGCCCCGAAAACGTCGCTTCCCGGGAAGTAATCGATCGCAGCGCCCCCAATGCGGAATTATGCGTGCAATTTGGGGCCAGTGCCATTGTCACCGATTTGCGGGTTTATGTCACTCTTAACCCCTTTAATGTTTTTGTTACCCAACCGGTTATGCAACCCGGTTGCGTTTTGCGACGCAATAACTGGTCAATTTTAGAACAACAAAAATTAGTCGATGGACAGCAGGTACAAAGTTGTAAAAACCGGATGAATACCTTTGGTTATACCGGCCCCTTGGAAGGCAAACCGAAAATCGATTGTATCTTCCAAAATGAAGCCGGGGGCAATCTTTTTGTTAATCCCGCCGGTGCTGTTGGCCCCAGACCAGATACAGATAAATTCTAAACCGGAAAAGATCGTTCTCCTGACTGCTGACTCCTGACCACTGACTCCTAATTAACTAAGTAGGTGGAGGAATTAAATATAAGATGAACGTAGGTTGGGTTGAAGCATGAAACCCAACACCCGCATAGTTTACGCTACCGCTAACCCATCCTACAAATAATTGTGCCTCCCTACTTACGACAATTTTTGATTTTTACGAGAGGTCTAATGACTTAGCCATTGGGCCGTAGTCACCACAAAAATTCCGCCGGCTTTTTTTAAAAAAGGCTGAATTTTATCGATCAGACGACCAAGTTGTTCGTCACTATTACAAACCGTCATAATGTAGTTACCACTGTAATCACAATCCAAGTCATCACAGGATAAACCTCGATCACCTTTTCCCGAAGTACTGCCAAAGACGGTATAACCGGAAACTCCGACAACATCAAGAACGCTTAAGGTTTCTTCCAGAAGAGCATGACTAACAATTATGTCCACTTTTTTGACAGTTTGTAGGGAAGGATGCGGGGATTCAAGCATGGTAGTTAAGTAAAAAAGGTAGAAGTGCAAGAGAACAATTTTGACCGGAATTATTTAAAAACCGCCGGGCCTTTTAGACTCCACAGCCAATGATTTTAATCATCTCTAGGTACAGAGGAATACCGATGATGATATTGAAAGGAAAAGTTAAAGCCAAGGCCATAGAAATGTATAAACTAGGATTCGCTTCGGGAACAGTCATTCTCATGGCCGCAGGAACGGCAATATAAGAGGCACTGGCACACAAAACAGCGAATAATAAAGCATTGCCCTGTTCAAATCCGAGAACCTTAGCGATGAGAATCCCCACCATAGCATTGATGACGGGAATGAATACCGAGAAACCGATGAGAAAAGCACCAGTTTTGCCTAATTCCCGGATTCTTTTCGCCGCCACTAATCCCATATCAAGGAGAAAGAAAGTTAAAGCACCATAAAAAATCTCTTGAGTGAAAGGTTCTAATTTTTCCCAGCCTTTTTCCCCCGTCAGCATACCAACAACAACACTACCGACTAAGAGAAATACCGAACCATTTAAAAAGGCTTCATGTAGAACCTTTGACCAAGAAAACGCTTCTTCTTCGCCATTTTTCTCTTTAAAGACTCGCACCAGGATTAAACCCACTACAATTGCCGGCGATTCCATTAAAGCTAAGGCCGCTACCATGTGACCGCCATAGGAAATATGAAGTTTTTCTAAAAAAGAACTGGCGGTGATGAAAGTAACGGCACTAATGGAACCATAGGCTGCGGCGATCGCTGCTGCATTGGCACTATCGAGTTTAATTTTCAGGATAAAGAAAGTGTAAATGGGAACGATGCAAGCCATAACCACAGAGGCAATCAAAGTTAAAGCGATTTGGTTATTGATGCCACTTTCCGCTAGTTCATAACCTCCCTTGAAACCAATCGCCATCAAAAGATAGAGAGAAAAGAGTTTAGGCAGTGGTTGGGGAATCTCTAGGTCGGATTTAAAAAATACTGCCAGCATTCCCAAGAAAAAGAACAAAACCGGCGGATTGAGAATATTGAACAGGATTAAGCTGCCATCCATAGGTTTGCGTACATTGAGTTATTTCAATCTATACTATTCGATTTTGAGAATACTGGGAAAATGTTAAGAACCCGATTAAAACGCTTAACGATGGCCGCCCAAAAAAATTAAGATGGGTGATGTTTCAGTGATCGGTGATCAGTTATCTTGAAACCGTCAGCTTTTCTCCCCTCTCCCCCTCTACAATAATTACTCGCAGCCAGGAATCACTTGGGTTATTATCATACTTTGTGCTTTTTGTCAAAAAAACTTTTTTTTTGCAATAAAACTACACAAAAAAAAGATCATCGTTGTGGGTGAAATTGACTGATTTAACCGTTTTAATTAGGATCACCTTCTAGGTGTGGCAAGGGTTTCAACCATTGCTGCCCAAAAAAGCACAGAATAACCGACTATGAAATTCTATCAAATCGCTGTAACTATGATAACATCGTTGTTAAATAAAAATCTTTCTCAATTAATTCTTAAGAATTTATAAATATTGCGAAATATTAATTTAAATATTCTCAAGTTTTTGCAGTCAATAAATAACTTTTGCTTATATTTGTCAGAAAATAGAACTCCTGCAAAAATCCCACATCTACCATTGGATTCAGGAGACAGGATTCAGGAGACAGGATTCAGGAGACAGGAGATTATTTTTATTTATTCTCCCCACACCCCACACCCCACACCCCACACCCCATACCCCTCTCCCGTTCCCCGATCAATGGCAAAAATCCAGCTTAAAACCCCAAAATCAGAGCATCTTGCCGCCATGGTGTCCCTAGATCGCACCAGTCTCGGCGGTATCTGGACGTTATCGGGATATCAACGGGAATTAGACAGCCCCAACAGTGAATTATTAATTCTTACCCTAGACCGGGATGACGAAACCCTAATCGGATTGGCTTGTTTTTGGGCAATTCTCGAAGAAGCGCATATTACTCTCCTAGCAATTTACCCCGACTATCAAAGACAAGGATTAGGAAAACTACTTCTCTACAAACTTCTGGAGAAGGCTGTACAAAGACAACTGGAAAGGGCTACGCTAGAGGTGAGGGTATCGAACCAGTCAGCGATCGCAATCTACGAGCATTTTGGCTTCCGCGTCGCTGGAGAGCGTAAAAATTATTATCCGCAAACTGGCGAATCAGCCCTAATTTTCTGGCGCAACGATCTACAAACGGCCGCTTTTCAGGAACAATTAAGCAAGTGGCGACAAGAAATCCTCTCAAGACTGGTGCGGGGAAAGTGGCAATTAGAGGAAGAAACCAGAGCCAAAATAGATACCATGGGGATGCAATGATTACCTACAAGCTTAAATCAGGTCGAGGTTAGGGAAAAATGAGGATTTTAGTGTTGGCGTGGGAATTTCCACCGCGATTAGTGGGCGGTATCGCCCGTCATGTCGCTGAACTCTATCCCGAAATCGTCAAACTCGGTCATGAAGTCCATTTAATCACGATCGAATTCGGTCAGGCCCCCAGTTACGAACTGGTCGAAGGCATTCACATCCACCGCGTCCCCGTACCCCCCGGCAATGACTTTTTCCATTGGGTGGTCAACATGAATAACAGCATGGGGCAACAGGGCGGCAAACTAATCGCCGAATACGGAAAATTTGACCTTGTTCATGCCCACGATTGGTTAGTAGGGGATGCGGCCATTGCCATGAAACATCTCTTTAAAATCCCCCTGATTGCCACTATTCACGCCACGGAATACGGACGTTATAACGGACTGCACACCGACACCCAACGCTATATCGGCAGCAAAGAGGGAACCCTCGTCTATAATGCTTGGCGCGTTATCGTCTGTACCGGCTATATGCGTCATGAAGTCCATCGGGCTTTGGGCGCACCCTGGGATAAAATCGATGTGGTTTATAACGGTATTCGGGCCGAGAAAAAGCAAAGAGACCCTAACTTTGATTACCGAGCTTTTCGTCGTCAATATGCCCAAGATCACGAAAAAATCGTCTATTACGTCGGGCGTATGACCTTTGAAAAGGGGGTTTCGGTGTTACTTAACGCTGCCCCAAAAGTCCTGGCCCAGACCGAGGGTCAAACTAAATTTGTCATTATCGGTGGCGGCAATACCGACAAACTCAAACAACAGGCCTGGCATCTGGGTATCTGGCATCATTGTTATTTTACGGGCTTTATGTCCGATGAAAACCTCGATCGCTTCCAAACCGTGGCCGATTGTGCCGTTTTTCCTAGTCTTTACGAACCTTTTGGTATTGTCGCCTTGGAAAGTTTCGCCGCTAGGGTTCCCGTGGTAGTTTCCGATACCTGCGGTTTTCCCGAAGTTGTCCGTCATGGCCAAACGGGAATTGTCACCCGCGTCAATAATCCTGATTCCCTCGCTTGGGGCATTTTAGAGGTTTTAAATCATCCCGAATACGCCCAAGAATTAGTTAATAACGCCTACGAAGACCTAGAAAAACGCTTTCATTGGGCGAATTTAGCCCGTCAAACTGAGACAGTATATGGTTTGGTTGTCCAAGAACGACAACTGGTAGAATGGCGTTAATCAGGGATCGGTTTTTTAGCCGTCAGCCGTCAGTATTAGGGGTCAGTTTATGTTCTAAAATAACAAAGGCACAACTTAACTTCTCCGAATATGACTATGAAAGCAGCTGAAATTATGACCACGGAGGTGGCCAAGATTAAAGGTTCTGAAACCGTTGCCAAAGCAGTACAATTGATGAGAGAAAAGAACATTAGAACTCTCATTGTTGATCGCCGTCACGATGAAGATGCTTACGGAATTATCACCGAAACCGATATTGTCTATAAAGTCGTCGCTTTCGGTCAAGATCCGCAAAAGGTGCGCGTCTATGAAGTGATGAGCAAACCCTGCATCGTGATTAATCCCGATCTCGGGGTTGAATATGTAGCCCGCTTATTTGCTAATACTGGTATTCGTTTCGCACCGGTAATTAAAGGCGATTTGCTCGGTGTTATATCTGTTAGTGACATCCTCCATAAAGGTAACGCCGTCGAAAAGCCCCGCAGTCTTGATTTAGAAGCGGAGATTATCAAAGCTAGAGATATTGCCCGGGCAGTATGTGCTGAAAAAGGGGGAAATTCTCCCGATTGTGCTGCAGCTTGGGATATTGTTGAGGAATTACAGGCAGAATTGGCACACCAACGCGCTAAAAAACCGGAAAAAACCTATTTTGAGGAATACTGTCAAGAAAATCCCGATGCTTTTGAAGCTCGTATTTATGACACCTAATCTCCATGGGTTTGAGGTATCGGAGAATACCTCAAACTTTTTAATCCGGCAAAAGTAGTGTATAAAAGTTTTATTTGCTAACATATCGAGGAAAAACTATGGCTGATCTATTTGTCATCGCCTATGAGGACGAATTTAAAGCAGAAGAAGTTCGTTTAACTTTGGCTAAACTGCAACAGGAACATCTCATCGAGTTAGAAGATGCTGCCGTAGTGGTTAAAAACAAAGATGGCCAGATTAAACTCAAGCAAGCGGTCAATTTAACGGCAGCGGGAGCCGCCAGTGGCAGTTTCTGGGGATTATTAATCGGAATGCTCTTTTTATCCCCTTTATTAGGGGCCGTCCTCGGTGCTGCTGGTGGCGCTTTGGGAGGTGCTTTAAGTGATATCGGTGTGGATGACAATTTTATGCGGGAATTGGGAGAAACCATGCAGCCAGGTACATCTGCTCTCTTTGTTCTCGTCCAAAAAGTTACCCCCGATAAGGTCCTCGATGAAGTGGCCCCCTACGGAGGTAAAGTGTTACGCACTTCTTTGACCAAAACCGACGAAGCGGAATTACAGAAAATTCTCGACCAAAGAGGTGTTAAACCCGAAACCGTTTAGGATATGGGTCCATAAAAGCTAGAAAAAGGGAATATATTTCCCTTTTTGCTTTTTGACAAGAATGGGTTTAGCATGACAACCACAGCAGCTATAAAATAAGAAACAATCAATAATTAGGGCTTGCTGAATAATGGTAAAACCCTTTTAAAATAAGGCTTTTGACCTGTTAAAATCCGATGTTCATGCTGCGAAAATCGGATTGGGACCCTCAAAAACCTGGCATTATCCTTCTTGTAGTACAAAACTGGTACGAAAAGAGAGGGCAACAAAGCCTGAAACGACCGGCTCCTGACTCGGAGACTCCTAACCCCACCAACAAACTTTTTGCCGCAAACCCTAATTATTAATGAACTTTAAGCTTTGATCGAGAATAAAAGTGCTTCAGTGTCGTAGTATTTATTCGTTAATCCCATTGATTGCATTCCTAGTCTTTCGGTGACACGAATTGAGCGATAATTATCGGGATTAACCACCGCGTAGATAATCGGCAATTGTAAGGTGATTAAGCCGTATTCTAGAATAACTTTAGCCGCTTCGGTCATATATCCTTGTCCCCAATAATCGCGCCGTAAATGCCAACCAATTTCGCTATCTTGGGTAGGATAACCGTGGTTATCGGGCAAATTCTGTAAAATTATCGAACCGATAATCTGATTATTTTTTCGATCGATCATTGCCCACCAATCGCTGCCATTACCCTGATTACGAATAGTTGGTAATCTTGCGGAAAAATAGGCATTTAAACTCTCAATATCCGTGGCTAACTGACGAATTCTCGGCAAAAAATGAGTGACTTCGGAATTTTGATAGATCTGAAAAAAAGACTCTTTGTCTGCGGGTAGTTGCCAAGGACGAAGAATTAGGTGATCGCTTTTCATGGTTTTAGTGAGCAAATTATAGCAATTCTCTTGCTAAGATTAGGGATTATTGTCGATAAAAAAACTTCTAAATCCCACGGCTAGTAAGGAACCACTTAGGACAGTTATCAATGTCCAAATTTGATTTTTTTGGGTTCCTTCGACTTTCTCTAAGCGTTTATTCATGTCATCAAATTTACTATCAAGAGTTTTAATATCACCTTTAACTTCCGTGAGTTCAATCTTTAAATCGGTAGTATCTTTTTGAAGATTTTTGACATCAGCTTTCATTTCTGCTTGTCCATTCTCGATCACCTTCAATCGATTGTCCACCTCAATCAGTCGAGTTTCCACGGTAGTGAGTCGATTGTCCATGGTAGTGAGTCGATTGTCCACAGTAGCGAGTCGATTGTCCACCTCAATGAGTCGAGTTTCCATGGTAGTGAGTCGATTGTCCATGGTAGTGAGTCGATTGTCCATGGTAGTGAGTCGATTGTCCATGGTAGTGAGTCGATTGTCCATGGTGGAGAGTCGATTGTCCATGGTGGAGAGTCGATTGTCGATCTCGTTGAATCGATGTTCGATTATCTTCTGTCCATTGAGGATTAAATCTTCTAGTCTTTTTAAATCATTATCGGTAGTAGTGGTGGTGGTCATTGATTAAACTCCTATAATTTGAATTCGCTCTTATCTTTATTATTACAGCCTTTCTTATAAACATGAAGTATAACCGAATTTGGTATTGACAACCGACTCCCGCACTTCCCCACTTCCCCACTTCCCCACTTCCCACTTCCCACTTCCCCTATACCTTTTCAACAGGATTTATTATTAGCTATAAGTAGTCGGACATAAATTCTGTTGTCTATCTTAAGAAATGTAAATTGCCGCAATTCTTACTGAATCCTGACTCCTGAATCCTGACTCCTTACCCCACAGTTAACTTTACTTTTGTCCAACTACTTAGCTTTGCTGCTTGAGCAAATATGTTCACAGAGAATCACTCCCGTTAGAGTGAGATAAGATTAACTCTTATTCCTCACCCTAACTACTAGGAAAAACCGGCAATTAAATTACGCACCTTGCCGTAATTTATCCAAAACCGATCGATCTTCTAGAGTAGAAGTATCACCAGAAATCTCTTGACCTGATGCTAAAGTTCGCAAGAGACGACGCATAATTTTACCCGATCGCGTTTTTGGCAGTACATCGGTAAAACGGATTTCTCCCGGTCGAGCAATAATGCCAATTTCCTTGACAACGTGATCCTTTAATGCTTTGGCTAACTCCGGACTCGCTTCATAATGCCCCTCGAGAGTCACAAAAGCATAGACTTCTTCCCCTTTAATTTCATCTGGTCGTCCCACCACAGCCGCCTCTGCTACCGCAGGATGGGATACTAAAGCTGATTCGATCTCCATTGTCCCTAAACGGTGGCCAGAAACGCTCATCACGTCATCAACGCGCCCCATTACCCAGAAATAACCGTCTTCGTCCTGACGGCTACCATCCCCGGCAAAATAGAGATATTGGCCATCTTTGGGGGCGATATGTTCCCAGTAGGTGTTGCGGAAGCGATCGGGATTTTTATAGACTGTTCGCATCATACCGGGCCAGGGATGTTTGACCACCAGATAACCCCCCTCATTCGCGTGGGTGGGATTGCCCTCTAAGTCCACCACTTCGGCGATAATACCGGGAAAAGGTAGGGTTGCTGACCCCGGTTTGGTGGCAATTGCCCCGGGTAAGGGAGTAATCATAATCCCCCCGGTTTCCGTTTGCCACCAAGTATCGACAATCGGACATTTTTCTTTACCGATAACTCGGTGATACCACATCCACGCTTCCGGGTTAATCGGTTCTCCCACGGTTCCCAGTAAGCGCAAAGAGGATAAATCCCGGCTATTGGGGATATCTTCACCCATTTTGATAAAAGCGCGGATAGCAGTGGGGGCAGTATAAAAGATATTAACCCGATATTTCTCGATTACATCCCAAAAACAACCTAAATTAGAGGGACGGGGAACCCCTTCATACATTACCGTGGTTGCACCATTGGAAAGCGGTCCGTAAACGATATAACTATGGCCAGTAATCCAACCCACATCGGCAGTACACCAGTAAACATCGGTGTCTTTCAGGTCAAAAATCCATTTGCAGGTGACATGGGTGTAGAGATTATAACCGCCGGTGGTGTGGACGACTCCTTTCGGTTTGCCGGTGGAACCACTGGTGTAGAGGATAAATAACATATCTTCACTATCCATCGGTTCGGCCGGACAATTAGCAGATACCTGTTTTTGTAGATCATGCCACCAGTAATCGCGATCGGCAACCATATTGATTGGTTCCTTGCTGCGCTGAACAACGAGAACTTTTTCCACACTGGGGGCGCTATTATCGGCTAGAGCCAGATCTACCTGTTCCTTGAGGGCAACGACTTTATCCTTGCGGAAACCACCATCGGCAGTGATTACCACCTTAGCGGCCGCATCATTAAGACGATCGCGCAAAGCATCGGCACTAAATCCCCCAAAAACTACACTGTGGGGCGCGCCAATTCTGGCACAGGCTAACATAGCGATGGCCGCTTCGGGAATCATCGGCAGATAAATTCCGACCACATCGCCTTTTTTAACGCCTAATTCCTTTAAAGCGTTGGCAAATTGACACACTTCTCGGTGTAACTGTTCGTAGGTAATGGTGCGGCTGTCTCCCGGTTCTCCTTCCCAGATAATGGCGGCTTTATTGCGTCTCCATGTCGTGAGATGTCTGTCAATACAGTTGTAACAAATATTAATCTTGCCGTTGACGAACCATTTAGCAAAGGGGGGCTGCCAGTCAAGAACCTCTGACCATTTTTCAAACCAATGTAATTCTTTTTCGGCTAATTGGGCCCAAAAAGCCTGGGGATCGGCCTTGGCTTTGGCGTAGAGTTGCTGGTATTCTTCAAAGCTTTTAATTGTGGCATTCTGAGAAAATTCGGCACTGGGAGGAAACAGCCGATTTTCCTGTAGGATCGATTCGATCGCTATTTCTGTCATACTGGCAAACGAAATAAATTATCTTGCGATCCAGATTACCTTTTTCGGTTCCCCCCGTAACCCCGGCAAGCAATTCTTTAAGGCTATTTTAGAATTGCCCGATCCCTGACTAGCGATCGCCATTTGGCCCCAAGTGTTACAGAGTTTAAAGTTATGTCACCGATCGAGCGATGAACAGATCGCTGTAAGGTAAACTAACCGATAAACCCGAAATTTAACATGGAGAACACTCGGTAAGGAGTCATAATTCAATGTCTCATAGCGTTAAAATTTACGATACCTGTATCGGTTGCACCCAATGCGTTCGGGCTTGTCCCCTCGACGTGCTGGAAATGGTTCCCTGGGATGGCTGTAAAGCTGCCCAGATTGCCTCTTCCCCCCGCACGGAAGACTGTATTGGTTGTAAACGTTGCGAAACGGCTTGTCCGACGGATTTCCTAAGCATTCGGGTTTATCTCGGAGCAGAAACCACCCGCAGTATGGGTCTAGCCTACTAGGCCTGGCAATCATTCTGTGTTTAATATTTAGCGAAAACTAATCTTGTTAAGAGGACTAACCAGTCCTCTTTTTTTGTTATACTCCCTTCGCTAGTTAGGGCTGGCTGAAAAAATCGGGGCGAAGCATTCGGATAGAAAATCTACGGTTTCAGCAATAAGTTATTGCCCGAATGCTTCGCCCCTACAGGACGCAATCGCCGATCAAGATGCTCCCGTTTTTGAGTCACTAGCTTGAAAATCTTGCAGCTGCTTCGCCAAACAGGCCACCAAACCCCTTACCTCGTCTATATTTCACATTTATTCAGCAAACCCTAGTTAGGTAATTCTCCAAAAAGTTGCCGATATTTTTGCAGTTTTGCCTCCATTTCTACTAACTGCTGATTGACCTGTTCTGCCCGTTGGCGTTCATTTTCAGCCCGTTGTCGTTCATTTTCAGCCCGTTGCTTTTCCTGCTCCAGTAGTTGATTAATTTCGCTGTAGGACAAAAATTGAGTGCCATCAGGACGATAAATTTTTAACTCGTCGGTTAAGTCAAAACGAATGCCTAAACGGGGACTCACCCAATTATTAACCTCACTAACACTGTCTAAACTGTCACCAATTCGCTGCCAAGCTTCTAGACTATTATCATCGGGATCATAGACGTAGTATTCTTGGACTCCATAGCGATCATAAAATAGCAATTTTTTGGCCATTTCGATGGAGGTATTACTGGGAGAAAGAATCTCAAAGACGACTTGAGGAGCAAGATTATCTTCTTGCCATTGTTTGTAGGAACCTCGATCGCCTTTCGGTCTGCCAAATACTACCATCGTATCAGGAGCGGCGGCAATTTTCGGCTGGCCTTGCACGGGATACCACAACAGATCCCCCGCTACAAATACCTGGGGATCATCGATATATAACCAGTCGAGATTCTGCTTAATCGTCACTATCCAGTTAAATTGTTTAGTATTATCTGCCATCGGTTTACCGTCGCTCTCAGGATAGATAATCTCGGTTTTGTTAACTTGACTAACCATGGGGAATACCTGCCGAACTCATTGGGCTATTTTTATTATATAATAAACTTGAACTAAGTAAGGAAAAGACCGCTCTTGATTTTAGAACTACAGCAAGTAAATTTAGCTATCCGACGGGGTAGTGCTTATCTGTTAGAAGATATTACTTTTAGCATCAAGCAAGGAGAAAAGTTAGCTATTGTCGGAGCATCTGGGGCAGGAAAAACGACTATTTTACGATTGTTAAATCGTTTGCAGGAACCAAGCACGGGAAATATTTATTTTCAAGGTAAATCGATTAAGGAAATACCGGTTATTTCCCTGCGACAACAGATAGTTTTATTGCTACAAGAGTCGAAGTTATTAGGGATGACTGTTCGAGATGCTCTCGCTTATCCTCTGCAATTAAAAAAACTTAACCCTGCTGAAATTAATCAGAGAATTGACCATTGGACATCCCTATTAAAAATTCCTCAACAGTGGTTTGAGCGCGGGGAGTTAGAATTATCTTTAGGACAAAGACAATTAGTGGCAATTACCAGAGCTTTGTTGTTAGAACCGAGCATACTGTTATTAGATGAACCCACCTCTGCTCTAGATACAGGCACGGCCACCAGGTTATTAGAAGTATTAAATAATCAAAGATCAATGACAATAATTATGGTCAATCATCAACTGGATTTTTTAGAGGAATTTGCCGAGCGAGTCATTTATCTAGAAGCGGGAAAAATTGGTTCAGATTGCCTCGCCAATCAATTAGATTGGTTAGGGCTAAAAACTCAGTTAATTGATTTAGAAAAATCTCGACAAAGTGACAATTGGTAAGATTAACTTAAAATTGCTGCGCCCTCCTGAAAAACTAATAATTCTCCTGAATTAATCGCTGTCCAAACTTCATTATCAGTTAAGGGTGTAGTGGCAATAATTGCCACTTGATCGCCCGGACGAGCTAAAGCTTGAAAATCAACGCTAACATCTTCATCAATTAAATGAGCGGCGGCAAAAGGATACTGACGGATTATATAGCTTAATTTCGTCGAACAATGGGCAAAAAAATGTTCACCATCGCATAAAAGATAATTAAAAATTCCTTGACAAGCGATAGAATTTGTGATAGTTTTTAGGACTTGATAAAGTTGCTCTAGGGAAGGTTTGCCCTGGGGAAAAGTCTCTCGCAGGGTATTAAGAATTAAACAGAAAGCTTTTTCCGAATCCGTGTCCCCAACTGGTTGATAAAAATCTCCCGCAGCCGGTGAGAAATTTTCTAAATTACCATTATGGGCAAAAACCCAATATTTCCCCCACAATTCCCGCCGAAAAGGATGACAGTTTTCTAGTTTAATTTCTCCTTGGGTGGCTTTGCGAATATGGGCGATAACATTGGTAGAATGGATCGGATAGTTTTTAATTAATTCCGCAATCGGAGAAGCGATCGAGGGTTTAACATCAATAAAAGTTCGACAACCTAAACCCTCAAAAAAAGCGATTCCCCAACCATCTCGATGTTCGTCGGTTTTTCCCCCCCGCGCACAAAATCCCTCGAAGGAAAAACAGATATCCGTGGGGACATTACAATTCATGCCTAAAAGTTGACACATAGTTGCTTGAGTTTGAATATCAGATGCCAGCAAAATTACTTACTGCCAGCAGCCGTGACAGGAGACAGGAGAATTTTTTCTAGCTGCCTCTTGCCTATCCTAGCTAAGAAATTAATCTGGCACTAAGTTAGGTAGGTGTTAAAAACTGTCAGACACCCCCCTTATCAAGGCTGACAGGGTAGGGTTGATTCATGAATCAACCCTACTATGAATCAACCCTAGGGGCAGGGGGGGAGATTCGGCTAATCTAAGAAAAAGCGGTTTAAATGCGTCTTAGCTTACAAGCTAGAAGAACAGCAAGTTTTCCATTTTTGGGCGATAGAAAGGATTAATTCTTTTTCTGCTTGGGGTAAATTGGCAGCCTGTCGGTCGATTATATAGCTTAATTCCCCGATAATCCGATTAAGAGCGAGTTTTCTAGTCTTTCGGGAGTCACTTCTCTGTGCTAAAGCTATTTCTGTGATAACTCGATTTAAACTGCTGATAGCTTGCCAAGTTTGCGGACGTAATGACGGTTCTGTGGCAATGGGGGCAACCTCCAGGGAAGCGATACTATCGAAAGTTGCTGCCTGACTAAATCGGTGTAAAGTCTGGGCGAGACTATACATTTCTTCCCCGTAGGCGAGGGAACGTACCACAGCAAAGGCTTTTTCGGCTTTTTCGGTGTCCTGTTGGTGAAGATACCAAAAACCAGCGGCGGCGGCGCGAGCAGGAGTATCTAGACGGATTTGGCTGTCAGTAAGAGAAAACAGTTTCGCCGACGCATATTTTAACAATTGCCAATCGGAGGGATTTTCTGCCAGACGGGAGACCCGATAGATAATTTCTGCCTCTGGGAATTGCGGTAAAACGCGATTAACAGCGGCAAGGACAGGAATAAACTGGCGGCTGTACTGAAAGTATTGATTGAGGTTATTAATAGCTGTTTCCCAGTCTTGCTGTAACCATTGTTGTAGAGTCGAGGTTAACCCCGGCAGCGGTAGAGGGGTAATACGGGGAAAAAGTCGCCCTTGGTGGCCCGCCAAAAGCCCGATTAGCCAATTATCAGGACGGAAAAAGGCGAATATAAACACCACGCCGAACACCACGACCGACACCCCGCCCCACACCCCGACCACCGCCACGGCCCACACCCTGCCCGACACCCTGCCCGACACCCCGCCCGACGCCACGCCCCACACCACGGCCCACACCACGGCCCACACCACGGCCCACACCACAGCCCACACCCCGCCCCACACCCTGCCCCACACCCTCCCCCACACCACGCCCCACACCACGGCCCACACCACAGCCCACACCCCGCCCAACACCACGCTTAACACCCCGCTTAACACCAAGCCCAACACCTCGCCCAACGCCACGCCCAACGCCACGCCCAACACCACGCTTAACACCCCGCTTAACACCACGCCCAACACCACGCCGAACGTCACGCCCAACTCCACGCCGAACACCACGCCCGACACCACGCCCGACACCACGCCGAACGCCACGCCCACCCAATTAACAGAAAGTCCTAAATTTGCTGCTATGCTACAGATAATCAGAGGGGTAATTACAGTTAAGAGAAGACCCTGAATCCCTAGACGCAATTGTACGGTATGGTTATCGCCGCCGTCTCTCGTTTCCACATACCAGCGCACTGCTTGGGGAAAATAAAACACCCAGTACAACAGCAAAAGATAATCAAAGGGATTCCATAAAGATAAATCGCGTCTGAGTTTAGGGGCGAGATTAATGGTGGGGACGGTACTTTCCTTCATAATTTTTATCTCTAGCTATTTACCCGGTGATGGTTTATTAAGTAGTTAGGGACTTGCGCTTTGATAATGTACCTTTTGGGCGAACGCAGTTCGCCCCTACATTGTGGACAAAATCCGTTACTGTAGGGGCGCAAAGCTTGCGCCCTCCGATCGATTGGGATATTATTCCCACGCAAGTCCCT